>AKKQ01000029.1 GCA_000276965.1 Thiovulum sp. ES
TAAGAAGCCTAAAAAAATATTTTCATGATTTTTTTGTGGGTATTTCACCAAAGATAATTAAGAATTTTACCGATATAATATATTGAATATATTAATTAAAAGGTGTAAGATGAAAAAGTTTTTAGCTAAAGCTGGACTTTTAAGTTTGGCTACTGCAACTTTGATGACATCAGCAAATGCTTTCACAGTTACAAATGCTTCGCTCGATTTGACAAACTACAACAAATTTAAAGTTGTTACAACTGGTCTTACTACTGCGGATATTACACAAGTTACAAGCCTTGTGAATGATACAAATATCACTATTGTAAATGGTGCAACATCTGATGAAGTAAATGTATCTTTTGATGGAAACAGTTCTGATACACTTTATTTCTCAATTCCTGATGCTGATGACATAAATATTGTTCGTGGAAATACTTTAAACAATTTGAATCTTTCTATCAATATTCCTGGTGCTCCAATTCTTAGTCCGCTTACAAAGACAATTGGCTCTCTTACAGTTACAGATGATGCATGGAACTTAATTACAATTCCTGCTGGACTTCACTCAAATGCAAGAGAGTTCATCAAAGCAAACAAAGTTACGATGATTTGGGGCTGGGAATGGGACGGTTCAACTTATGACTGGGTTTCATATCCAAGTAGAATGGAATCTGGAAAAGGTTATTGGGTAAGAACAAGAATTACAGCAAACACAGGTGGAAGTCTTGGGGACATCATTGCAACAGATTACGATGCAACAGTTGTCGGAGATTACAATGGAATGAAAATCAATACTTCAAATTTTGCAGAAGTTGTTTCTATGATTCCTAAAAAAGATGAGTGGGTTCTTGTAGGAAATAGTGGGGAGACAGCAAATATTATCTCTTCAGCAGATGGTAGCGAAAACAACTCTTCAATCTATTTCTTTGAAGATTTATTAAATGCTCCTGAATCGTGCTATTTTGTTTCAGTTTATCACTGGGATTCAGCTTCTGATTCTTGGGTAAATGACACAATTAATGGTGCGACATCTTCACCAATTCCATCTGGTGCGGGTGCTTGGGTTAAACAGAGACTCTGTAACAACTAATCGAACTTTGGGGGAACTCTCCCCCACAAAAAAACAACTAGGAATTTCCATGAAAAAGCAACAAATACTAATAATTTCTATTATTACACTTTTTTTTTCGGCATGTAGCGGGGGTGAAGATACCAAAAGCAACAGTGCAATAACAGAAGAGATTAATAATTTCATTGAGGAAAATACAACTACTCCAAAAATTGAAGATGAAAACAAGAGCGATGAGGTCGTGATAATTCCGCCTATTATAAAACCGCTCTATCTTTCAGGAGTAGCAATCGATGGATATGTTTCTGGTGGAAATGTCTCAATTTATGAAAAAACTACAAAAAAACTTTTAGCTTCTACAGTTACAGATGAGAATGGAAGTTGGAAATTATCAGCAGACCAAAATTTTAGTGAAGAGACTTTTGTAAAAATTACAGGTGGAACTGATATTGCGACGGGTGGAAGTTTTGAGGGTCTTTTACAAAGCTCGGTTGTTGGAGATAAAAAAGCGATTTCAACTCCACTTTCAACTGTTGTTCTTGCACATTTAATAAATCAAAAATCTTTCTATTCTTCAGGTGTTGCGATTGATAGTTTGGGTCGAAAAGTCAAAAATACCGACACAACTCTACAAACAGAAGATGAACTTTGGGAAATTCTAGCTGACAAAATAGGAGTATCAAAAGAGGTTTTTGAAAACGATCCAATTGCTGATTTAGATAAAAATAGTTCGACATCAAAAGAGTCGGCAAAAGTTGTCAAAAATCTGTTGATGGTTCAAAAAAATATTGAACTTATGAGCAAGTCTGTTGCGACTGAAAATAATTTTAATGAAGTTTTTTCTTCTGTTGCGGTTGGAGTTGGAAAAACTCTCCTAAAACCAAAACCACTCTATTTATCGGGAATTGCAATTGATGGATATTTGTCAAATGGAAAAGTTCTTGTTTATGGAAAAGAGTCAGGAAAACTGCTTTATGAAACTGAAACAGATAAAGCGGGAAATTGGAAAATTGAATTAGAAGAGAAACCCAATGAAGAGACTTATGTAAAAATCATTGGCGGAACAGATCGTTCGACGGGTCAGCCGTTTGAGGGAAATTTACAAAGCAGTGTAGCAATTGGGACAAAAGCAATTTCAAATCCGCTCTCAACACTTGTAACAGCACAACTTTTAAAACAGAAATCTCTCTACTCTTCAGGTGTAGCAATTGATAGTTTGGGTCGAAAAACAAAATCTATTGATGAGAGTTTGCTTTACACGGAAGATGAACTTTGGGATATTTTGGCAAAAAAAGTTGGAGTTGAAAAGGAAATTTTGACATCAGACACTTTGCGGAAAATTGATGAAAACAGTTCAGACACTGAAAAACATTCGACTGTTTTAAAAACGATGTTGATGGTTCAAAAAAATTCTGAAATGATTACAAAATCAATTGCAAATAATGAGACAAAAGATGCGGTTTTTGATTCTGTAAATATTGGAATGGCAAAAACTTTTTTTCCTGTCAAAAAACCATTTTATCTTTCAGGTGTTGCAATTGACGGATATTTAGATGGCGGAAAAGTTCAGGTTTTTGGAAAAGAGAGTGGCAAATTACTTTTTGAAACAGAAACAGATTCCGAGGGAAATTGGGAAATTGGATTTGATGAAGAACCGAATGAGGAAACATATGTAAAAATTGTTGGTGGTATTGATATTTCGACAGGCGAAAGTTTTGAAGGAAATTTACAAGCTAGTGCAAAAATTGGAGAAAAGTCAATTGCAAATCCACTTTCAACACTTGTAACAACACAACTTTTTGCACAAAAATCTCTCTACTCCTCTGGTGTTGCAATTGATAGTTTAGGTCGTCAAATAAAAACAGTTGAAAAAACTGAAGATGAACTTTGGGAACATTTGGCGGAACAAATTGGAGTTGATGTCGCGGATTTAAAATCGGACACACTAAAAAAGCTAGACGAAAATAGTTCCGATTCTCCAAAACATGCAAAAGTTCTTAAAACAATGTTGATGATTCAGAAAAATTCGGAAATGATCACAAAATCAGTAGCAAATAATGAGACAAAAGAAGCTGTTTTTGAATCTGTAAATTTGGGAATGGCATCAACACTTTTCAAACCAATGTATTTAGCGGGTGTTGCTGTTGATAGTTTGGGTCGAAAAATTCAAAACACCGATCAGACTTTTGATGAAATGCTTTTAAGTTCTTCAGATTCAATTTTAGAAGAAACAGCAAATGCACTTGTAGAAAGTGGAGTAGTTTCGGAAGAGGAAAAAAATTCAGTTTCCGCAAAATTGACCTCATCGAAAAATGCACTAGAAACGGTAACAAAATCTTTGAATTCAATTGATGAGTCTGTACTTGCAAATGGTGGAGCAAATGAAGTTGGTTTAGTTTCAAAATCATTAGAAATTGTTTCATCAAAACTTGAAAGCTCTTTAGAAGAGGTAGCAAAAATTTCAAATGATGATCCAGATTTTGCAAATGCACTTGAAAATAATACGAAAAATCTCGAAAAAACGGCAGGAGCAATTACTGTTTCTGGTGGAATTAATGGAATTAAAAATGTTTTCAAAAGCAGTTTAGAAAATTTGGAAGAGGGCAAAACTATTGATGTTAGTAGTTTCTCGGCAGTTCTTTCCGATGAGGTCATCGAAGCAAATTCTCAAATTTATGACAAACTTGTAGAAAGCGGTGTTTCTCCTGATTCTATTTTGGAAGCCTCTTCTCAAAATGCGGAAAGTGGCGAAGAGACTTCTCTTTTAGAAACTATTTCAGCAAATTCACCAGAACTTTCTGAAAATCTTTCGGCATTAAATGAAGAGATTTCCGCACTCGAAAATAGTGCAAAAGAGAGTTTGGCAAATAGTGTGAGTGCGACAATGGAAAGTGCTGTTGTTGATATTCCTGAAGAAGAAGATTTTGGTGATGAATTACTGAATTCTGCAGATTCTATTTTAGAAGAGACTGCAAACGAACTTGTTGAAAGTGGAGTAGTTTCGGAAGATGAAAAAAATGCTGTCTCATCAAAATTAGAATCATCAAAAGATGCACTAAAAACTGTAACAGAATCTCTAGCTTCTGCGACTGTCGGTAGCGGAGATGTTGAGGCTCTTGCAAAATCTTTAGAAATTGTTTCATCAAAACTTGAAAGTGCTTTAGAGGAAATCGCAAAAATTCCTACCGATGATCCTGATTTTGAAAGTGCTATGGCTGAAAGCAAGTCCGCAATTGAAAAAACAAGTAGTGCAATTTCTGAAACTGGTGGAATTAGTGCAATTCAAAATGTTCTTGCCTCTTCTCTTTCAAATTTGGAAGACGGCAAAACCGTTGATATTAGTAAGTTAGATTTGCTTTCTGATGATGTTCTCGAGGGAAAAGTTAGTTTGGATGACGGGTTGAGTTCTTCGCTAGAAAATGCTGTTGTTGAAAGTGAATTTAGTGATGATGATTTAATTGTTGTTGAAGAGACTGAATTGAGTTTAGAAGATACTCTTTTACAAAGTTCCGCGGAAATTCTTTCGGAAAGTGCAAATGCTCTTGTTGAAAGTGGTGTTTTTACCGAAGACCAAAAAAGCAGTGTTTCTGCAAAACTTGATGCTTCTAAAGATTCTCTTGCGAGTGTTACTAAAATGATGAAAAGCATTAATCCAGATTCTCTTTCAAATGGAATTGAAGAGTTACAAGTTGTTTCTCAATCGCTTGAAATTGTTACTGCAAAAGTTGAAAAAGTTTTAGCATCAATTGCAACTATTCCTGCGGACGATCCAACATTTGCCGAACAAATAGCAACTGCACAAACTGAAACTGAAAAGACTGTTGGTGCTATTGTTATTACTGGTGGAATTGACGGAATTGCGAATGCTATTGAAAGTGCGGGTGAAGGTGCAGATTTAGAAAACTTGATTTCTGATGATGTTTTGGAAGCAAATGCACAAATTTATGAAAGTCTTGTAGAAGCAGGAGTTTCGCCTGATACAATTTTGGAAGCTTCTACCGTAAAAGCTAAAAGCACAACTGAAGAGACAACTTCAATTCTTGATGAAATCGCAAAAATTGATACGACCTCATCGCTTGATTCTTTAAAAGAAGAAATTTCACAATTGGAAAGTGAAGCAAAAGAGAGTTTAGAAAATTCAATTATTGAAAATAAAGTAGTTGAAGAGACTCCAGACACTGAAATTGATACGGGAACTGAAGAGACTCCAGACACTGAAATTGATACTGGAACTGAAGAAACTCCAGACACTGGAACTGAAGAAACTCCAGACACGGGAACTGAAGAAACTCCAGACACTGAAATTGAAGAGAATACAAATACTACGGTTACTACACCAAAAACACCGACACAAGTCTATTATTTAAATAAGTGGTGGAGTTATACAGATTATATAAAATTGATCTCTTTCATGAAAGAAACTCCTCCTCCTGCGATGACTGATAATAATATTATAAATGCTCCCGAAACAAATACAACGGTGAGTTTTGAAGAGGATTTTAGAGATGATGTTGAGACTTTGGATCAAGATTTTGAAGAAGTTTCTGATTTAGATTCTTTAAATGAGATGTTTTTTGAAGAAGATTTCACAGATATTTCAATTGCAATTGCGACAATGATGGATTTTGAGCAATTTAAAGATTTTAATGGTAGTTTAGAGGAGTTTAAAACACTTGTTTTTTCAGAGGAGTTTTTAGCAGTTGATGAAAACTTGGAAACTTTAAAAACACTATTCTTTTTTATGGACTTTTCTAATCCAGATGAAAATTTAGAGAGATTTATTGACATAATGTTTTCTCAAAATTTTTCAGAAGTTTCTGATATACAACATTTGAGAGATTTGATTTTTAATCTTGATTTCCAAAAACAAGATGAAAACTTGAGTGAAATACGAGATATTTTCTTTTCATACGATTTCAAAGATGTCGATGAGGTCGAAAATTTAAAAGACCTACTATTTAATTTGGATTTTTCAGTTCAGGATGAAAATTTAGAAGATTTAAAAAATCTATTTTTCTCTTTTGATATTTTAGATGTAGAAGAAATGGAAAAATTAAAAGACCTATTTTTTGAATTAGATTTTTCAGAACAAACAGAATTAGCAATTTTAAAAGACTTGATTTTTAATTTAGATTTTTCAGTTCAGGATGAAAATTTAGTGGATTTAAAAGATTTACTCTTTTCTGCAGACTTTAGAGGATTTGACAATTCTGAAGATTTACATGATCTAATTTTTAGTCTTGATTTCGAGAATTTCAGTGAAATTTCTAACTTGAAAGAGTTGATTTTTAATATTGATTTTTCTCAACAAAATGAAGATTTGGAAAAAAATCGAGATATGATTTTTGCAATTGACTTTAAAAAGCAACAAGGTTTAGAAAAACTTACAGACTTGATTTTTAATATTGATTTCCAAAATCAAAACACAGAATTAGAAAAAATAAGAGAGTTACTTTTTAGCGAAGATTTTGATACTGTTATAGAAATCGAAAAACTGAAATCTATGTTTTTTGCACTTGATTTTGCAGAAAAAGATGAAAATCTTGTAGATTTAAAAGAGATGATTTTTAGTACAGACTTCCAAAAACAAGAAGAAATTGATAAATTGAGAACAATCTTTTTCTTTGTTGATTTCCAAAATCAAGATGAAAACTTAACAGCTTTGAAAGAAATGATTTTTAACACTGATTTTACAGGAGTAGAAGAAGAGTTTGAAAAAGAGTATTTTTCTGATGGCGATAAGTTAGATTTTGAAGAACAAGATGAAAACTTAACAGCTTTGAAAGAGATGATTTTTAACACTGATTTTACAGGAGTAGAAGAAGAAGAGTTTGAAAAAGAGTATTTTTCTGATGGCGATAAGTTAGATTTTGAAGAACAACCTGAAACTTCAGAAGATAAAATTGATATTCAATTTAGTTGCAACTTTGAGAGCATTGAAAATTTAGAAGAAACAAGTATTTCAGATATTGTCTATCCTGAAAATATTGGCTGGTATTTAAATGTTGATATTTCTTCCGCTTTAAATGCAGATGGAATCAAAAATGTTGGTGATACATCTGAAGATGGACTTGATAGTGCTGAAAGAAATCTATTTACAGAAGGCTATAAAACTGATGGAGACGGTTTGCCTGATGATGGATATTTTGCAGGAAACTCGTATCATGATGGAATTCAATTAGATTACAACAATGATGACAATGGATACAATATTGTTAAAAAAGATTTGAATTCTGGAACAACAGCTTTGACAAGCTTTAAAGAAGATGTTTATAGTGCAATTCATATTTTTGCACTTTCATCAGAGGGTGGAACAGGATTATCTGTAAAAGCATATTACAGTGACGGGACATCTAAGACCTCATCGGTAATATCTGTACCAGATTGGGCAAGTACAATAACGGAAAGCACAGAAATATATTATGTTGCATCAAGTTTAGATGCTTTTCATCAAGATGGTGCTTTTGATGATGTAAATTATCTAAATATTTTTGGTTTTAAATTTGAGATAGATCATTCTAAAATCTTGACAAGAGTAGATTTAATTCCAAATGTTTCTGGTTCAGCTTATCAAGCAATTTTTGGGGTTAATCTTGAAGGCGAAAATATCCTAGGAGATATTGCTCCATAAAAAACAATAAAGGGAGAAGAGTTGAAAGTAATTTTAAGTATATTTATTTTTCTAAGCTTAGTTTCATGTTCAGGTGAAAGTGGCTCTACAAATAATAGAGTTGAGCAAGTTGAGAGTGAAGAAAACACAACGGAAGTAGTTCCTGAAAAAGAAGAGAATATTAGTGATGAGGTCGTGATTCTTCCTCCTATTATAAAATCGATCTACCTTTCAGGAATTGCAATTGACGGATATGTTTCTGGTGGAAATGTCTCAATTT
The DNA here is from genome assembly GCA_000276965.1 of Thiovulum sp. ES. NCBI lineage: Bacteria > Pseudomonadati > Campylobacterota > Epsilonproteobacteria > Campylobacterales > Sulfurimonadaceae > Thiovulum > Thiovulum sp. ES. Next base: position 7,945 of record AKKQ01000029.1, read on the forward strand.
ACGGAAAAGAGTCGGGAAAACTTCTCTATTCAACAATTACAGATGAGAATGGGAGTTGGGAATTTTCAGCAGATCAAAACTTTAGTGAAGAGACTTTTGTAAAAATTAGTGGAGGAACAGATATAGCAACAGGTGGAGGATTTGAGGGGATTCTTCAAAGCTCTGTTTCAGAAAATAAAAAAGCGATTTCAACTCCACTCTCCACAATTGTTTTTGCCAATTTGATGAATCAAAATTCACTCTATTCTTCAGGTGTTGCAATTGATAGTTTGCCAAGAAGTATAAAAAATAGTAAAGATGAAAGAAGTGAAGATGAACTTTGGGAAGTTCTAGCAGAAAAGATAGGAGTTTCAAAAGATCTTTTAGAAAGCGATCCAATTGCAGATTTAAAAAAAAATAGTTCTACATCTGAAGAATCAGCAAAGATTATAAAAAATCTTTTGATGGTTCAAAAAAACATTGAAATCATTAGCAAATCCGTTGCGACTGAAAATAATTTCAATGATGTTTTTTCATCAGTAGCACTTGGAGTTGGAAAAGTTTTATTGAAACCAAAACCAATCTATCTCTCTGGTATCGCAATCGATGGCTACCTTTCTGGAGGAAAAGTTCAAGTTTTTGGAAAAGAATCAGGGAAGTTACTTTTTGAAACAGAAACAGATAAAGCTGGAAATTGGAAAATTGAATTAGAAGAAGAACCGAACGAGGAAACTTATGTAAAAATAATTGGCGGAATTGACCGTTCAACTGGTCAGCCGTTCGAGGGAAATTTACAAAATAGTGTAAAAGTTGGTGAAAAATCGATTGCAAATCCACTTTCAACACTTGTAACTGCACAACTTTTATCTCAAAAATCTCTCTATTCGGCAGGTGTGGCGATTGATAGTTTGGGTCGTAAAACAAAAACTCTTGACATGAATTTGACTTATACAGAAGATGAACTTTGGGATATTTTGGCAAAAAAAATCGGAGTTGAAAAGGAACTTTTGACATCTGATACTTTGCGAAAAATTGATGCAAATGAAACTGAAGACCACTCTGAAGTTTTAAAAACAATGTTGATGGTTCAAAAAAATTCAGAGTTGATGACCAAATCTGTTGTAAATAGTGAAAATTATGATGATATTTTTTCAGCTGTCAATTTAGGAATGGCAAAAACTTTTTTTCCTGAGAAAAAACCATTTTATCTTTCTGGTGTTGCAATTGACGGATATTTAGATGGTGGAAAAGTTCAGGTTTTTGGAAAAGAATCGGGAAATCTACTTTTTGAAACAGAGACAGATGAAGATGGAAATTGGAAAATTGGACTTGACGAAGAGCCGAACGAGGAAACTTATGTAAAAATCATCGGCGGTATTGACACTTCTACGGGAGAAAATTTTGAGGGAAATCTTCAGGGAAGTGTAAAAATTGGTGAAAAATCGATTGTAAATCCGCTTTCAACACTTGTAACGACACAACTTTTTACACAAAAATCTCTCTACTCTTCAGGTGTTGCAATTGATAGTTTAGGTCGTAAAATCAAAGTTGTTGAAAAAACTGAAGATGAACTTTGGGAACATTTAGCAAGTCAAATCGGAGTTGATGTTTCTGATTTAAAAACAGACACTTTGCAAAAAATTGACGAAAATAGTTCCGATTCTGAAAAACATGCGAAAGTTCTCAAAACAATGTTGATGATTCAGAAAAACAGTGAAATGATTACAAAATCAGTGGCGAACAACGAAACAAAAGAGGCTGTTTTTGAGTCTGTAAATGTCGGGATTGCATCAACTGTTTTTAAATCGATGTATTCAGCAGGAGTTGCAATTGATAGTTTGGGTCGTAAAACAAAAAACATTGAGAGTCTTGATCAGATTTTGCTAAATTCAGCGGATTCAATTTTGGAAGAAACAGCGAATTCACTTGTTGAAAAAGGTGTAGTTTCAGAAGAGGAAAAAAATTCAGTTTCCGCAAAATTGACCTCATCGAAAAATGCACTACAAACTGTTACAAAATCTTTAAACTCAATTGATACTTCAAAACTTGCAAGTGGCGGAAACACAGAAGTTGGATTGATGGCGAAATCTTTAGAAATTGTTTCATCAAAATTGGAGAGTTCGCTAGAAGAAGTGGCGAAAATTTCAAATACTGATCCTGATTTTGCAAATGCCATTGAGACAAATCAAAAAAACTTAGAGAAAACCGCGGGTGCAATTACTGTTTCTGGTGGAATTAGTGGAATTCAAAATATTGTTAAAACCAGCTTGGCAACTCTCGACGAAGGCAAAACTATTGATGCCAGTAGTTTTGATGTTCTTTCCGATGAGGTCGTTGAAGCAAATTCTAAAATTTATGACAAATTAGTTGAAAGCGGTATTTCCGCAGACTCAATTTTAGAGGCATCTTCTCAAAATGCAGAAAATGATTCTGAGACTTCACTTTTAGAAACTATTTCGGAAAATTCACCAGAGCTTTCTGAAAATCTTTCCGCACTAAATGAAGAAATTTCCGCACTCGAAAATGAAGCAAAACAGACTTTAGAGAATTCTGTAAGTGAAAATTTGGAAAATTCAGTTGTTGATATTCCTGAACCTGACAATTTTGCGGACGAAATTCTCGATTCTGCCGACACAATTTTAGAAGAGACTGCAAATGCTCTTGTTGAAAATGGTTCAGTCTCAGAAGAGGAAAAAAATGCGATTTCATCAAAATTAGAAAGTTCAAAAAATGCACTCGAAACGGTTACAAATTCTCTTGATACCGCAGAAGTTGGAGAAAATGTAGAAGCACTTGCAAAATCATTAGAAATTGTCTCCTCCAAATTGGAGAGTTCGCTAGAAGAAGTGGCGAAAATTTCAAATACTGATCCTGATTTTGAAAAAGCAATGCAAAGTCAAAAAGAGAATATTGAGGCGACAAGTAGTGCAATTTCTGAAACGGGTGGAATTAGTACAATCCAAAATCTTGTTTCTGCTTCGCTCTCAAATTTGGAAGACGGAAAAACAATTGATATTAGCAAACTGGATCTGCTTTCGGATGATGTTTTGAGTGGAAAAGTGAGTTTGGAAGATGGATTGAGTTCCTCGTTGGAAAATGCCCTTGTTGAGAGTCAATTTAGTGATGATGATTTAATAATTGTCGAAGAAGTTGAATTGAGTTTGGAAGATACTCTTTTACAAAGTTCTGCGGAAATTTTGGCTGAAAGTGCGACAGCATTAATTGAGAGTGGAGTTTTTTCTGAAGACCAGCAAGATATTTTGTCTGCAAAATTAGAGGCTTCAAAAGACTCGCTTCAAAGTGTAAATACGATGATGAAAAGTATTGATTCAAATTCGCTTTCAAATGGAATTGAAGGATTAGCAATTGTCTCAAAATCACTTGAAATTGTTACCGCAAAAGTTGAACAAGCATTGGAATCAGTTGCAAATATCTCTACGGACGATCCAGATTTTTTGACTAAACTAGAAAGTGCAAAAGCGGAATCTGAAAAAACTGTTGGTGCAATTGTTGTTACGGGCGGACTTGATGGAATTGCAAATGCTATTGAAAATGCGGGTGAAAATCTTGATTTGGAAAATGTTCTTTCCGATGAGGTCATTGAAGCAAATGCAAAAATTTATGAGACTCTTGTAGAAGCAGGAATTTCTCCTGACACAATTTTAGAGGCTTCCCTTTCCAAAACAAATAGCGAAAGTGAAGTTTCTATTCTTGATGCTATTTCTGAAATTGACCCGACCTCATCGCTCGATTCTTTAAAAGATGAAATTTCTGCACTCGAAAATGAAGCTCAAGAAAATTTAGATAATTCTGTTGAAAATTCCATTATTGAAATTCCTGATGAAACAGAAACTGAAGAAAACATAAATACCGAAACAGAAACTGAAGAAAACACAAATACTGAAACAGAAACTGAAGAAAACATAAATACTGAAACAGAAACTGAAGAAAACATAAATACTGAAACAGAAACTGAAGAAAACACAAATACTGAAACAGAAACTACTGAAAACACAAATACTGAAACAGGAATAGGGACAACAACTCCGACTCGTGTTTTCTATTTGAATAAGTGGTGGTCATATTCTCAATATCTGGAACTCATGGCAATTATGGGAGAAGCTCCACCTCCCGCAATGACTGATAGCAATATTTACGATTTTACCGATCCTGAAAGTCCAAATGATGAACCAGAAGATACGACAGATATTGCGATTGATATTGGTTTTGACGAACAGGATTTTGAGGATTTGACTGATGCAGATATTTCGTGGCAGGATTTCCAAGATATTGAAGATTTGGACAAATTAAATGACTTGATAAATTCTCGTGATTTTGATTCAACCGCAATGCTTCTTGCTCTTATGATGGATTTTGCGAAACTGGACGAAAATCTTACCACTTTTAAACAGCTTGTTCTAAATAATGATTTTAAAAATGTGGAAGATATTCAGAGTTTAAAAGATTTAATTTTTGATGTGAATTTTTCAATTCAAGATGATGCGACTCAAAGTTTAAAAGATTTGATTTTTGCTTCATCTTTTGAAAGTCAGACAGATTTGGATAATTTAAAAGACTTGATTCTTTCACTTGAAATTCAGAGTTATGACGAAAATTTATCCGCTTTAAAAGATTTGGTTTTGGGTATGAATTTTGAGAATGCGGAGGATATGGAAAGTTTAAAAACACTTCTTTTTTCAATAGATTTTCAAACTCAAAATGAAAATTTGGAAAATCTAAAAACACTTATTTTCTTTCAAACTTTCCAAAATCAAACGGATTTAGAAAGTTTAAAAACACTTCTTTTCTCTCTTGATTTTGAGAATCAATATACAGATTTGCAAAATTTAAAAGATTTTGTTTTCAATATTGATTTTGAGTTTGCGGAAGATATGGAAAGTTTAAAAACACTTCTTTTCTCTTTGGATTTTTCGGAACAGAGTGGAGACTTGGAAAATCTTCAAGATTTAATTTTCTTTCAAACTTTTGGAGACCAAACAGATTTAGAAACTTTAAAAGAGTTGCTTTTTTCACTTGATTTTGCTGAACAAAACCAGACTTTAGAGAATTTAAATACTTTGGTTTTCAATATTGAATTTGAAAATGTTTCGGAAATTGAAACTTTAAAAGAGTTGCTTTTTTCACTTGATTTCTCTCAACAAAACAGTGATTTGGAAAAACTAAAAGATTTTATTTTCTTTCAAACTTTTGAAACACAAACGGATTTAGCAAAATTACAAGATTTAATGACAAGTATGGATTTTGAAACTGTAAATAACTATTTGGCTGGATTAAAAGATGTGATTTTTAATGCTGATTTTACAGACCAAACTGATTTAGAAACTTTAAAAAGTCTGCTTTTCTCCATGGATTTTTCAGTAAAAGATGAAAATATTGAAAAAGTCAAAGACCTTATTTTTAATGCCTCTTTCCAAAATGTTTCAGATTTACAAAATCTACAAGATTTAATGTTTAGTATGGATTTTCAGCAGGTTGAAAATGATTTGGAAACTCTTAAAAATCTCGTTTTTAATCTTGATTTTGAAAACAAAACTGATTTGGAAAAATTACAAAATCTAATTTTTGCACTTGATTTTGGAGTTGTAAATGAGAATTTGGAGAGATTTAAAGATTTGATTTTTGAGTCATCTTTTGCAACTCAAAGCGATTTGGAAAACTTAAAAGACCTCATCTTTTCAACAGATTTTCAAACTTTTGATGAAAATCTTTTAAAAGTTAAAGATTTGCTTTTCAATATGGATTTCCAAAATTACAATATTAGTTTGGTGAAACTTTCAGATTTGATTTTTAGTATAGATTTTGATCCAGTTGAGGATTTGAATCAATTAACGGAACTTGTGTTTTCTGTTGATTTTGAGGATTTGAATCCAGAGTTTTTCCAAATTCATGATCTGATTTTCTCGAGTGATTTCGATGAGGTTACAGATTTAGGGAAATTAAAAACTCTAATTTTTACAATTGATTTTCAAAATGCTGATGAGAATTTGACAAATTTAAAAGATCTAATTTTAAGTGCTGACTTTTTAAGCAAAGATGAAAATCTTCTAAAATTGAAAGAGTTGCTTTTTGAAGTCAATTTTGAATTGCACAATGATAGTTTGGAAAGTTTGAAAGATATGGCTTTTTCTCTTGATTTCACAACAAAAAATGAAGATTTTGAGAAAATAAAAGAGTTGCTTTTCTCAATGGATTTTCTCGAAACGGATGAAGATTTAGAAATTTTAAAAGATATGCTTTTTGCGGTAAATTTTGAAGAGCAAGACGAATATTTGGAAAAATTGAAAGATATTTTTTCATCTGAAGATTTTTTAGAATACTCTGGAGTTTATGAAAAAATTCGCGATTTAGTTTTAAACAGCAGTTTTGAAAATCAAAATGAGACAATTGAGAATTTAAAAGACCTTGTTTCAAATTCTGATTTCAGCGAAGACTATGTTCAGGCAGTGGAGACTCTTAAAAGTTTAATTACGGCTCTCGATTTTAGTAGTGTCGATTCCCACATGGAGACTCTAAAAGATTTCCTTTTTAGTGCAAATTTTAATAATGACTTTAATTCAACTGAGAAAATAACAAGCTTGATTTTTGCTAGAGACTTCCAAATTTATAGTGAAGATTATGAAAAATTCAAAGAGTTTCAATTTAGTGAAGATTTCCAAAAAGAGTTAAATGAGACTGTTGAAAGAGTCAATAATCTTATTTTTGCAAAAGATTTTGCCGAAAAAAGTGAAAATTTTGAAACTCTAAAAGATTTTCTTTTCAGTGCAGATTTTAATCAAGATTTTGACCAAAATTTAGAACATATTAAAAATATTGTTTTTGGATTGGACTTTTCTGTTAAAGCTGATTACATGGAAACAATTAAAGATCTGCTTTTTGACAATGCATTTTCTGATGTAAATAAGAGTGTTGTTGAAATTCGGGAACTTGTTTTTTCACTTGACTTTGCACAGCGATATAACACTTTTGAGACAATTAAGGATTTCCTCTTTACCGCAGATATGCTTGACAGACCAGAAGAAGCAATAAGAATTTATAATCTTATTTTCTCACTCTCATTTCCAACTTACAACAAAGAAATCGCAAAAATTAGAGACATCTATTTTACAAATGGAGTTTTAGAATTTGGTGAAGTCGAGGACTCTGAATATTTAAAAGACCTAATTTTTAAAGATGATTTCAATACTTCTGCGGAATCTGTAAATGTTAGATATTTAACCGCCGACGGAAATTCAACAATTGTTCTTCAGCGAGAAGGTGATATGGATTTTCCTCTTATTGCAACAGAAATTCCAACTTTTGACGGTGGTGTAAGATTTAGTCAGCTCTATAATTTGTGCCGAAATATCCTTTTTGATTATGACAATGAGAAAGCTCTTGATTGTCTTGACAACACTCTTTCAAGCAGTTTGCATTATGAATTTATCCGAATTGGATTTATGGAATCTGAAGATGAAACAACTGAAACTACGGAATAGCAAAACTCTTAAAATCTGACCAATTTTGATCGTTCTGAAATGTGTGAAACTGAAAAAGAGTTTCACCATTTTTCTGAAAATAGAACTCAACTATTTCTAAACTCGAACTTTCAACCTCATCGATATTTATTTCAATTTCAGAATCTGAATTTAGGTTTTTCAGGTTTTTATCTTCGATGAGGTGCGATTTTAAAATTTTTAAATCTTCTGAAAAAGAGCTTTTCAAAAAAATATTTTCACTCATGTTTTTCACACTCTCGTAAATTTTTGGCAAACTTGACAAAATAGTTGCAAAAATCATAATCGCAAAAATAGTCTCTAAAATTGAAAATGAGTTTCTCAAAATTTCTCCTTGCAAAATTATCCCGTATCTCTTTAATTTTTCCAAAGTGCTAAAATTTTAAAAAAGGAATGTTTCAGTGAAAATTGGTCTTAAACACACAAATTATCTAGCAAACAAAATTGTTGTTGAGTTAAATAAAAGCGGTTTAGTCTCTTTTAATAAAGGTCTTGAAAATGTTGTTGAAATCGCTCATGACATGATTGAATACAATATTAAAAATGAGAAAGCTCTTGAAGAACGAACTCGAGAAATAATTGAAGAGAAAAAAGATCAAGTTGATGATAATTTTATTGACGAACGAGAACTTTTTAAAATGGTAAAAAGACAACTCGCACCAGAGTATAATTTTTTATTAAATTATGAAGATAGATTCTCTGATTTAGCTCATACAATTTTAGGAGTGATGATGGATGAAGAGTCCATAATTTTTAAAGTTGAAAAAGTGAGAATCCAAAGTATTATTTTTGAGGCGATGCTGGATTATTTGGAGACTCGTTTTGATATTGAAGATACTGTTTATGAAAAATTGTCAAAATATAAGAAAAAAATCTATCCAGGAACTGATGAATATCAAATTGTTTTTGACAAACTTTATGAAGAAGAGTTACGGCGAAGCGGTGGAATGGCTTAAAAATGGCAAATTTTAAAACACACATGGTTGTTGGGGCTTCAGCCTCTGGAGTCTCATCAACACTTCTACTTTCGGGTGGAACTGTTTCAGGAAGTGAGGCATTTTTGCTTTTCACACTTGGGAGTCTCGCTTCACTTCTTCCCGATTTAGACTCAAAAACATCTGTCCCATTCAAAATCACCTCATCGCTACTTTCAGTTTTTTTAGCATTTTTTGTAATTTTCAGCAAACCAAACTATTCACTTTTTGAAATGGCAATTTTGTGGTTTGGAACTTTTTACGGCATTCGACATTTGGCAACTCCGCTATTTCTAAAAATGACATCTCACCGCGGAATTTTTCACTCAATTCCAATGGCACTACTGTTTGGATTAGTTGGCTCAATTGCGATGAAAAGCTTTTTTTGGACTGGAAACTCTATCGCACTTTGGAGCGGATTTTTTATCACTTTTGGATATTTAGTGCATTTGACACTTGACGAAATTTACAGTGTCGATTTGACAAATCACCGACTGAAAAAATCGTTTGGAACTGCTCTCTCAATTTGGAAAAAAGATAATGTTCTAGGCATGATTGCACTTTACAGTGCTGTAATTTTTTTAAGTGCGATGATAAATTTTGATCCAATTTTTCAAACTCTCGGAAACGAACATTTTTACATGGAGCTTTCAGAAAAACTATTTCCAAAAGGAACTTGGTTTGAAAATCTTTTTCATTTTTAAACTCCTTTCGGTTCTCCTTTTTGGGGAAATCTACATTTTAAGCTACAAAATTGTTACGGAAAAAAACAGAATTTTCACAGATTCTCTCTATTTATCAAAACCGATGAGAGCAAAAAAATATTCTGCGGTTTCAACAATTTCAGTAGATGGAAATCGGTGGGAAAGCGACCGTAAAATTATCAATAAAAATCGGGATGAAATCCTGAACTTTCTGTTTGCTGAAAATGGAATCTCAATTCGTGATTTTACAAAAAGTGGAAATCGTGGAGTCTCATCGAGAACAACTCTACTTTTACCCCCAATTCACATTTCTATTGAAAGAGGTATCGATGAGGTCTTTATCACTCTTTTAAAAAACTAGGTTTTTTAAGACAAAAAAAGTCAGGCAAAAATTTTAAAATATGCAAAAGGATATTTTTTGACCGAAAATGAACTAAAGGAATTTGTAGATTCGCTTTCTGAAAATGAACTACAAGAATTGAAAAATGAGATAGATAAAAGAGTTCGCAAAAACTATTTCAGAAAATTTTTCAATGCAACTTCCTTGCAAATGTTTCTATTTGTTGTGATTTTAGAATTTTTAATCGAAGTAATTGTTGAAATTCTTTTTGATTAGGTTTTTTAATGTGTGATTTAGGTGAAAATGAAAAAATACAAATTGGCGAAATCATTTGTCTTAGCGGAAAAATTGAGAACAAATTAAAAGTTTTAGCTCGGAGAAAATTTGGAGTCAGCTGTTTGAGAGTTTTTAAAATTTTTAATTTTACAAATCATGCTTCTTTTTCAAGTTGTATCGGTTCTCTTTTTGGATATTTGCCAATTCATCTCACTTCAGATTTACATAATTTTAAAAATGAGAGAAATCGAATCGCACATGGAAAATCATTTTCTGATTTAAGCAAAACTATTGAATTTGGAAATCAAATCTTTTCAGAACTTCTTGAAATCGAAAAAAGTGAAAAGAGTTTTAAAAGAAAAATAAATTTGTTTAATTTTTTTAGGCAAAATAATTTAGAGTAATTTAAAGGAGAAAAATGGATTTAAAGCATATTTTTAATGAAGTAAAAGAGAACAACGGAAATACTAAAATTCCTGCACAAGGTTTTACAACTGAATACATAAAAGAGATTATAGAAAATCAGAAAAGTTCACAAAATTTTTCAACAAAATTTAACGAAACAGAAGATTCTGAAAATTATCGTTGTCTCTATTTTAATGCATTGCGAAGTGGAAATTCAGATGGAATTATTTCAGATTTTGACAATAAAAATTTAGAGCGAATTTTAAATAAAGTTGGAGAGACACCAATTTTAATATCTGGGGATTTTTGGGGAATTCAGAGTTTTATTTTTGACGGACTCGGGTTTAAAAATGCTACAAAGATCATTCGTTCCCGTTCGGCACTTGTCAAAATTATAAATTTCATAATGTGAAATCTACCTCTCCCAAATTCTTACGAACTATGGAAGAGGCTTCGCTTTTCATAAATACGGATGGTTGGGTTTTAGTTGAAATTATTTAAGCTTGAGAGAGAAAAACTCTCTCAGAAATTTTATTTGTAAGTTTCTCGATAATCTTCGTAAGTTCCACGGAAATCACGAATTTCACCATTTGGAAGAATTTCAATAATTCGGTTTGCAAAAGAATCAAGTAATTCACGGTCATGGCTGACGACAATTGCATTTCCCTCAAAATTGTGAATTGCTTCACCAAGAGCGATTATTGATTCTAGATCGAGGTGGTTGTTTGGTTCGTCAAGAATTAAAAAGTTTCCACTTTCAAGCATCATTTTAGACAACATCATTCGGTGTTTTTCACCTCCAGAAATGCTTTTAACACTTTTTTCTTGCTCTTCACCACTGAAAAGCATTCGACCGAGACAATTTCGCACTTCAGCCAAATCACCTTTTGGATTGAAACCTTTTAACCAGTCATAAAGAGATGAGTCGCCAACAATTCGATCAGTCGTATCTTGTGGAAAATAGCTCGATTGAACAGTCGCACCAAATTTTACAGTTCCACTTTCTGGAGTCAATTCACCAACGATGAGGTTTAAAAGTGTAGATTTTCCAACTCCATTTGTTCCAATTAATGCAATTTTATCGCCGTGTTCAAATTTAAGAGTGGAATTATTGAAAAGTTTTCGTTCGCCATCTGGATAGCCAAAAGTTACATTTTCAAAAATTAAAATATCATTTCCGATTGTTCTGCTTGGTTTAAATACGATACTTGGGTCTCGTCTGCTACTCGGTTTTACATCTTCTAAGTTCAGTTTGTCAAGTTGTTTTTGTCGTGAAGTTGCCTGTTTTGCTTTTGAAGCATTCGCAGAGAATCGTCGGATAAATGACTCAAGTTCCTCTTTCTCTTTCAACTTTTTGTTTCTTTCCATATCCTGCTTTTTAGCAATAACAGTTGAAGCAAGATACCAGTCGTTGTAGTTTCCTGTAAATTCTCGAATTGTTCTGTAATCCAAATCAAGAACATGAGTAACGACTTCATTCAAAAAGTGTCGGTCGTGAGAAATAACAATCATTGTTCCTTCGTGTCGTTGCAATTGATGTTCCAACCAAGAAATCGCTTCTAGGTCGAGGTTGTTTGTTGGCTCATCGAGAAATAGGACTTCTGGTTTTGGAAAAAGCACTTGTGCAAGAAGAACTTTGAATTTATCCGCACTTGAAAGCGAACTCATTGTATTTCTGATTTCACTCTCTGGAATTCCAAGCCCCTCAAGAATTTTTGTAATATTTACTTCATATTCGTAAGTTGGGTCTTCTTCAACACAGATAACTTCCAATTCACCGAGCCGATTATTGACCTCATCGTTTGTAAAATCACCTTCCATATAAAGCTTTTCTTTCTCTTTCACTGCATCATAAAGTCGCTTGTTTCCAAAAAGAACAGCATCTAAAATTGTGAATTCCTCGAAGGCAAATTGATTTTGTCCTAAAACACCAACTCGCATTCCATTTTCGATAGAAATTTCACCTTCAAATTCATCAATCTCGCCTGACAAAATTTTCATAAATGTAGATTTGCCCGCACCATTTGCACCGATAAGTCCGTATCTTTTATTTCTGTCAAGTTTTAAATTAATGTGATCAAAAAGAATCCTGTTTCCGTATCTCTTTGTCAAATTTATAGTTTGTAACACTCAAAACCTTTTTTAATCTTAATTATTCTATTGTAGCAAAATTGATTTTTCTAGTTTTCTTGTTGCGATTTTTAAATATAATGTTTTTAATTATTTAAGATTATAGAATCAAGCTTTATAAGAACAAACAAGTTAAGATATAATTTATAAAAACAGAGGAGGCATTTTGTCAAAATTTAGTTTAGTGTTAGCAGTTTTGCTAGTTTTTAGTGGTTGTGGGGGTTCTGAAACAAGTTCAGAAACGACCTCATCGAGTTCAGGAACAACAATAGTAGCAGGTTCATCAAATCCAACAAAAAATCTCAAATATTGGGGAGAGTGGAAAAGTTTCAATACAGGACAGAGTCGATACATCACAACAGCTGATGATATTTCGGTGGAGGAGATTGAGGAGAATGTGATCAAAATTGGTGATGACTATTTTCTACGGAGTGGAACAAGATATGTGAATTTTGAGGGTTCGTTATACAGAGAAGCTGGAGATCGTGCGACTCAAGGCTACGAAAATATTGGTTCGATAGAGGTCATTTTACGAAACTTACGAGACTCAAACATAGAGTCAAAAGTAGAGACAGACGAAAGTGGAAATTTTGTGGATAATTCGTTACCTGCGGGAGATTACAATTTGCAAGTTTCCGATGGCGACCGAGTGGCAGAAGCGACTGTAACACTTGTGAAAGAGAGTGAAGAGTTAGGAAATTTCAAACTTGTTCCAAAAGGAATTGCGAATTTCAAAGTCGATTTTATGAGTGAAAAAACTTTTATCTATGCAAATGGAGAGATTTACAACGGAAATTTGATTGTTGAAAACACGGGTGAAGATATGGGACTCGGACTAAATTTTACGGTTTCAATTGACGGGGCAAAAAGTTTAGAAAAAGAGATTAAACTCGGTTCAATTCCAATTGGTGAGTCGATAGAAATTCCGTTAAAAATGAGTTTTAATGAGCAGTTTGAAAATCGTAAAACCTACAATATGGTTGTTGATATTACCGATGCAAAAAGTAGAAAATGGAGAGACACTTTTCCGATTGAAGTTTATAAAGGTGATTTTGCACTTACAATTAAATCACAAAAAAATATGAAAGGTTTGATTAAATTACCAGATTGGCGAACAATTTCGGTTGATACAGATGACCAAACAATTTACTTACCGTTACAAAATCCAGATGAAAAATATACTCTCCTTTTTACCAATTACAGCTCTTTGGATAGTGAAACAATTTACGGAATTGGAGTTGAAAGCAATTTTGCAAAAAGTACTTTTGATACTTTTGAAAACACAACAGCTTATGAACCAAACGATGAGGTCGGAACGGGTTCAACTTTCACTTTAAATCGTTCGGCTCTCTCATATCTGCATTTCAACGATGTCGACTATTGGGAAATTTCAACAGAAGAGGATTTGAAAAAGAGTTTTTCTGAACTTTTTGGTCGAGAGACAAGTGATAAAGAGGTAACTGTAAATTTAGTAATTGGAAATTCTACTGCTAAATTCTTGAATATTCGTCAAGATTTTTCAAGAAGTGGAGATATTGTTACAGACAATATTTCAGGTTTGCTGTGGGAAGATCAATCTACGATTTTTGAGGGAAATTTAAAGAGTGCTACAAACTATTGTGAAAATCTATCTCTCAGTGGAAAAAGTGATTGGCGACTGCCGACACTAAAAGAGCTTTGGTATCTTCACGATCGAACAATTTCAAATCCTGCACTCAAGACAGATTTCCAAAATACAGAAAATGGCACTTATTGGACAAATCAAGAAGTAACACAAGTTGGTTATGAAAACAGGAATTGGAGTGTCTCTACAGCAAGTGGTAATAATGTTTGGACGAATATTTCAGACAGTGCTTTTACAAGATGTGTTCGAGGTGAAAGTGCTTATGAGGATATTTCATTTCAGAGAGACAATGAAAAAGAGGTTGTTATTGACTCAACTCATGGCTTGATGTGGCAAAATGGTTCAAATAGTGATACCTACACAAATTCAGAAGCTATTTCATACTGCAATAATTTGAGTTTTTCTGGATACTCTGATTGGCGACTTCCAACAATTTCAGAACTCTACTCAATCACAGATCAACGAAAAAGTTCAGGACCTTTTGTAAATAATCAATTCAGAAATATTCAAAGCAGTAGGTATTGGTCTAGTAGTATAAGTATTTATTATAGTTCCGCATCTTGGATTGTCGATTTCGACGATGGAAGCGGCCATTGGGGCGATCAGGCACGCGATAACTTTGCTGTTTGTGTCCGTAACTTTTAGCCCCGTATCAAGTACGGGGTTCTGTTATTGTTAAATATTATTAGCTAATGTTTTATACCGTCCCTTTTGGGACGGGCTTTCCACTGAAATAAATTCAGCATAAACTTGTTTTGGTGATTGTCCTGAATTCATTTCAGGACTTCTCAATTTTCTATTTTTGTAATTGCCATTCAGCAATAAATTTTGCCCTTTCACCTACATCTAAAGTTTTTAAAAGTTCAATAATCAAATAAACATGATAAAGTTTTTAAGATTTCAAAAGTCAAAGATATTTCAGAGATTTGGAAAATCTACAAAAAACTAAAATCAAACAACTTCAAAATCTTAAAACAGAAAAAATATCTAAAAGAGAAAAGAGTAATCACTAAATTTTTCTATCCAAATGATCTAAACAGAAAAAAAGAGAGAGAAATTTTTGATAAAGCTTTTCAAATAAGATTAATAAAAAACTATATTTCAGAGCTAATTTATAGAGATATTGGAAAATATTAAGATTTTTCAAAAAACGATCTAATTAAGGATTTGGCTTCAAAAATACAAAATTCATTTTTAACTCAAATGGTTTTATCTCAATTGGTGGTTACAAAAAAGATGAGAAAACTACAAAAAATGGAATTTCTAAAAAATATCAGATCGATATTCCAACAAAAATTGACCAAAATTATCATCTAAATTTTAAGAATTACAGCAAAGTTTATACAATTCAGTTTGATGAAAATCGATTTCAAAGAGTAAATCTGACTATTGAAACAGAGAAGAAAATCCCAATTGCAACAATTTCAGAAGATGAAATTTTGGGAGTTGATGTAAATATTAAAAATAACTTGTTCGCAACTTCTGACAAAAATATTCTGATTGATTATGATAGAAATATGCTAAATGATTATGTAAAATTTCTGAAAAAAATTGATAAAAGAGAAAAAGCTGTAAATGGAAAAACTAAGAAATTAGGTAAAAAGCAGAATAAAATTTATCAAAAATGGCAAATCAGAATCCATAATATGGTAATTGAAAAAGTTGTGGAACTCGTTAAAAGTGCGAAAAACAGGGGATATTCTCATTTAGTTTTGGAAGATTTAGAACTTTTGGGAAAACTTAGAAGCGATAATTTAGAGTTTTCTATAAACAATGGTCGTCTAA
>AKKQ01000030.1 GCA_000276965.1 Thiovulum sp. ES
TACCTTAGCGGAGAGGTTATGGAAGGGGATTGCGAAGCCATTTGTTCAAAACTCTTCTTTGTGAAATTTTAGATTTATAGGAGTGAATGTGAAAAAAGTAGCTTTAGTAATTGGAAATGGTGATTATCAAAACACGGGAAAATTGAAAAATCCAGTGAATGATAGTCGGGATATGAAAACGAGTTTGGAACAGCTCGGTTTTCAGGTGATTTACGGTGAAAATCTCTCAAAAAAGGAGATGAACCGAAAGCTTTCAGAGTTTGGAGAAATTGGAAATATTTTGGAAACGGCAATTTTCTACTATGCTGGACACGGTTTGCAAGAAAACGGAGAAAACTATCTTGTTCCCGTTGATGCTGAAATTCGTGAAAGTGATGATATTTCGGAGGAGAGTTTCAGTTTTTCGAGAATTGAAAAGAAGTTTGGAGGTTTTGCAAGTGTCTGAAATATTTTTATTCTTGATGCTTGTCGAGACAATCCATTTGAACAGCAGATGAAAACTCATGCAAAAGAGAGAAATCTCAACTTTGTGGCTAGTCGAGGTTTGGCAAATCCAAATATGTTTATTGGAAACTCAATTATTGCCTATTCGACAGCACCAAACGACACAGCTTACGACAATCCAAATGAAGAGAACGGAGTCTATACAAAATATCTGAAAATGGCAATTTTGGAGGGTGGAATTCCAATTGAGTCAGTTTTCAAAAAAGTGGCAAGACTTGTCAAGAGTGAGACAGGAAACAAACAGCAACCGTGGGTTCATAGCAATTCTGATCGAGATGTTTTTTTGAAAGGGGATACTGAAACAAGTTCAGCAGAAATAACTCCAACAGAAACAACTCCAACAGAACCAAACAGCCATGAACCACAACAAAGTAGTATCCCTGAACGACAGCAAAGCAGTATCCCTGAACTCGTTTTTTGGTCTTCCGATGAGGTCGCAAAACCAAAAAACAACAACTTTCTTTTAAGTTTGATTGCATTTTTTCTTTTTGCAATTGTTGGATTTTTAGCTTTTGACAAATATGAAGAGTATCGAATTGCTGAAGAGAAAAGAATTGCTGAAATGCAACAGAGAACAGTTATTGCAATTTCAAAGTGGAGTGATGAATTCAATCTTGGACTTCCAAAAACTTGGGAGGAGTTGCAAAAAGTTGAGGGGATTGTTACAAACATGACAAAAGAAGAAGCTTTGTCTTGGCAAGAAGAGAACAAGGGAAAAAATTTAGATTTTTACTATTTTGCTGATACAAAAAACAGAAAAATCACTTATTTACCAAAAGAACTTGGCAATCTAACCAATCTTCAAAAACTTGATTTATCAAGAAATGAGTTGAAAGAGTTGCCCTCTTCTATCGGCAATCTAACCAATCTTCAAACACTTTCTTTAGGTAGTAATCATTTTTCAGAAACAGAAAAATCCAAAATCAGAAGACTTCTTCCAAATACAGAAATTGAGTTTTAATACCGTATCAAGCACGGCACAAAAGGTTATAAATGAGAATTGAGATCGATTTGAACAAATGGCTTCGCAATCCTCTTCCATAGCCTCTTCGTAAGATAGGCTTGGGAGAGGTCAAGATGCCTCCAAAATTTTGGATAAAATCTTAGAAAATTAGAGGAGGTGTCAATCAATGAAAATTACAAAAACTGTAAAATTAAAGATTACATCTCACTCTAAAATTTTTAATAATTCACTCCCATCTTTTAAAAAGGTTGTTTTCAATTCCAACCGCATCAAACCATTTTCCAATTAGGAAATTTTCCATTTTATCAAGAGTCTGAATTTCAGAGTAGTAACCGAGAACAGGAGGAGCAATTATTACACCGATTTGTGAAAGTTTTTGCATATTTTCAAGGTGAATTGGAGAAAAAGGTAATTCACGGGGAGCAAGTAGGAGAGTTTTTCGCTCTTTGATCATGACTGAAGCAGTTCGTGTAACCAAATTATCCGCAATTCCGACCGAGATTTTTGCGAGAGAATTCATAGATGTTGGAATTACAAGCATAATATCAGCACCAAAAGAACCTGAAGCCATCGGTGCATCAATTTGAGAATTATTGAAAATTTTTCCCTCTTCGTGTTCCGAAACAATTTTACTATTGTCAGAAACAATAAGGTATTTTTCGACGGAATCGGGGAGAAGTTCCCAAACTTTCATTCCCAATTTAAAACCACTGCCACCTGTGATAGCAAGAACGACTTTCTTTTTCAAATTCAAAGCCACTCTTCAGTATCAATTTCAGCTTTTTTTTGTAAAACCTCATCGCTTAATTTTGTTGTGTCAATATTCTGTTTTGCATCACCAATTGTAAAAATCTCATTTTCACCAAAAATTGCAAAATCAAAATTAGATAAATCAAACGGGTGAGTTTCATCAGAAAGTTTTACATCTAAATTTGGAAACTTTTCTAAAATTGGCAGAGTTTTCTCAATCTCATTTTCCAAAAGAGTGATTTTCGCATCGCTATTAAAAATAATTGATTTTGTGATTTCACTCACTCCAAAAATCGCAACTTTTCCCGAAACTGTTTTTGCAATTGCTCTACCAGTCGAATTAGATCCGTGAAGTTCTCCATTTACAACTTTTATAGTTTCCACAAAACCAGAAAATTTTACATCTTCCGAAGATTCAGAAAGCATTTCTAATCCATCTTTTTGAAAAATTTCCCCTAAATTTATTCCTGAAATCTGAGAGGACTTAATTCCTTTAAGAGTAAAAAGAATGTCGTCATCGCGAATATTCATTGGAACATATCTTGCATTCACTCCCCGATTTTCAAAAACAGAGTTGTAAATATTTGGAATTGGCGATGAGGTCGCCATTTCATCAAGAAGTCCAAAAAGTAGAGTCTGCTTATCTATCAATTGAAAAAACTCCGAATTTTGTCAAAAAGTCCCTCTTGCGGTTTGCTCTCAAGTCCAAAACTATCTTGTAATTTTTTGATAAGTGCCGTTTGGTCTGCATTTAAGCTGTTTGGATAAACAAGTTTGATTTGCACAACAAAATTCCCTTTTCCGTATCCTTTAACATTTTGAACACCTTCGCCTCTGAAAAGATATTGCTGTTTGTCTCGAGTTCCCTGATCAAGTTTTAATTCTAACTCACCTTTGAGTGCAGGAATTTTGATTGTCTCACCAAGAATTGCTTGAGTGAAAAATACAGGCATTTCCAAATAAATATCGTCGCCGTGTCGTGTAAAGTGTTCATCTTTCTCAATATTGAAAGTAATGTAAAGGTCGCCACGATTTCCTGAGCTTCCCTCGTTTCCTCTTCCCTGAACTCGTAATCTGTGATCCGTGTCAATTCCCGCAGGAATTTTCAGTTCGACCTCATCGCTCTCTTCAATAAATTTCTTTCCGTTACAAGTTGAGCATTTTTGTTTGATGTAAGTTCCCTCGCCGTGGCAGTGCGGACAAGTTTGTGCAAAAGTCATAAAACCTTGCTGTTGTCGAATTTCTCCGCTTCCTCCACAAGTTGGACAAGTTGCACTTTTACCATCTTTTGACCCAGTTCCGTTACATGTTTTACACGGTTTTTTGTATCTGAATTTCTGCTTTTTTGTTGTTCCAAAAATAGCTTCTTTAAATGAGAGTGAAACTTCAATTGCTAAATCATTATTTTCTCTTCTTTTTCCGCCTCGACCAGCTCCACCTCCAAAGAAACTTTCAAATAAATCATCTAATCCGCCAAAGCCTCCTCCTGACGAAGAAAATCCTCCAGAACCTCCGCCAAATCCACCTTCTAATCCAGCTTTCCCGTATCTGTCATAAATTGCTCGTTTTTTTTCATCTTTTAAAGTCTCATAAGCTTCATTTATTGTTTTGAATTTCTCTTCAGCTTCTTTGTCGTCTGGGTTTTTATCTGGGTGGTATTTTTTAGCCATTTTTCTGTAAGCTTTTTTGATCTCATCAGCACCCGCACCTTTTTCAATTTCTAATAATTTATAAAAATCTTCTTCCATATTTAAACCTCTATTTTTTAATGTAATTCTAGCAACTTTGTTGATAAAAGGAGACTCAATTATAGCAAATATAGGTTTTCAATTAAGTTTAAATTAATATTCTGATTTAAGATAAAATTTCAAAACTTAATGGAAAGGTATAAGATGAGAATTAGAAGAAAAGCTTTGACTTTTGAAGATGTCCTTTTGCTTCCAAAATATTCGGAGGTTCTACCAAAAGAGGTAGATGTCTCTTCACGATTGACAAAAAATTTAAAATTAAATATTCCTGTTATGTCGGCTGCGATGGATACAGTAACAGAACATAAAACAGCAACACTTATGGCAAGACTTGGCGGAATTGGAATTATCCACAAAAACATGACAATCGAAGACCAAGTTCGCGAGGTTGTTCGAGTGAAAAAGAGTGAAAGCGGAATTATTATTGATCCAATCACAATTTATCCAGAGACGACACTTGGCGAAGCTTATGAAGTTATGGAAGAGTATAAAATTTCTGGTTTGCCTGTTGTTGATACAAATAATCATTTGCTTGGAATTTTGACAAATCGGGACATGAGATTTGAAAAAGATATGGATAAATATGCAAAAGAAGCGATGACTCCAAGTCCGCTAAAAGTTGCAAAAGAGGGAACTTCGCTTGACGAAGCAAACGAGATTATGCATCAAAATAGAATTGAAAAATTACCAATTGTTGATGAGGGCGGATATTTAAAAGGTCTTGTAACAATTAAAGATATTAAGAAAAAACGAGATTATCCAAATGCTAACAAAGATGATTTCGGTAGATTACTTGTTGGTGGAGCAATTGGAGTTGGGCAACTTCACCGAGCCGAAGCACTTGTAAATGCGGGAATAGATGTTCTTGTTCTTGATTCTGCACACGGACACAGCAAGGGAATTATTGATACTGTAAAAGAGATAAAAGAGAAATTGAGTGTAGAAGTGATTGCTGGAAATATTGCAACAGGTGAAGCTGCCGAAGCTCTTATCAAAGCTGGAGTCGATGCGGTAAAAGTTGGAATTGGTCCAGGTAGTATTTGCACCACTAGAATTGTTGCGGGTGTTGGTGTGCCACAAATTTCTGCTCTCGATGAGGTCAAAGAAGTTGCAAGTAAATATGATATTCCTGTTATCGCAGATGGTGGAATTAAATATTCTGGTGATTTAGCAAAAGCTCTTGCCGTTGGTGCATCTTCTATTATGGTTGGTTCTCTACTTGCAGGAACTGATGAATCTCCAGGTGATGTAATTATGTATAAAGGGCGACAATACAAATCTTACCGAGGAATGGGAAGTATTGGAGCTATGAAACGAGGTAGCAACGATAGATATTTCCAAGAGGGAACAGCATCAGACAAACTTGTGCCTGAAGGAATTGAAGGTCGAGTTCCTTATCGAGGTTCAATCGCAGGAATTATTCACCAACTAATTGGCGGACTTCGTTCATCAATGGGATATTGTGGTTCTGAGTCAATTGAGAAGTTTTGGGAAAATGCAGAATTTGTAGAAATTACATCAGCAGGTCTCCGAGAATCTCATGTTCATGATGTAATTATCACAGAAGAAGCACCAAACTACCACATAAATTAGGAGAGCTTTTGAAATACGGTGAAAAAGAGATTGCGGAATTTAATCCAGAAACAGATTTAGAGATTTGGGAAAATACAAACGAAAATCGGTTTGCGATCAAAATTGAATTACCTGAATTTTCAAATTTGTGTCCGCGGAGTGGATATCCAGATTATGCGACAATTTATTTAGAGTATATTCCGAATGAGTTTGTTGTTGAGTTAAAAGCTTTAAAACTTTATATGAACACTTTCCGAAATCGATATATTTCTCATGAGAATAGTGCGAACGAAATTTTTTCAATTCTTGTTAAAAAACTGAAACCACACTACTTAAAAATTACGGCTGATTTTTATCCGCGAGGAAATGTTCATACCGTTATTGAAATTGACACGGACATGCAAAAATAACTTGACATACTCCCCCATAGCTCTAAGCTATGGGATTCTACTAGCTTTTTTTTACCATTGAATATGGTTTATATTTTCTTATTTTTTTCATTGCAAAATTTTAGCAATTAAGTCAGTCCCCTTTTTTAAACTACTTAAAAAGTGGAAATCAACCAAAATTCTGTAACACGAATCGATTTCTATCCTTATCGCTCTTTTGATACACTTTGAAAAAAAAAGGGAACCGAGTGCATACAATAAATTTTAGTGAATTACCAAAAAAAATTCCTGTTATTGCGGAAACAGATTCTTTTTTATACCCCTTTATGATTTCTCCAATTTTTTTACAAGATGAGACAAATATTGAGACTATTGAATTTGCAATGGACGAAAATTTGCCAATTATCATAGCACCTGTAAAAAAAGAGGGTGAGGATTCCGAAGATTTCATCGATTCTATTTATCCTGCTGGAGTAATTGGAACAGTGATGAGAAAAGTCGCTTTGCCTGAGGGGAAAGTGAAAATTCTTTTTCAGGGTGTCCGAAAAGTTGAAATAACATCTGTGATAGGTAATGATATTAGAGTTGCAAGTTACTCCCCAATCGCACCAATGCCTTATAATGAAAGTAAAGTAAATGCGATTTTAGAAGTTTTAAAAGAGAGAGCTGAAGCATTATCTAAAATAAGTCAAAAATTTCCATCAGATATGTTAAATACAATAAATGATTCTTCAGAAATCGAGAGAATTGGCGACCTCATCGTTAGTACTTTAAATCTCTCTCTTAAAGATGCTTATGATATTTTTGTAAATAGAGATTTTGAGGACCGACTCTTCACGATTATTGGAAAAATTGACGATGAGGTTGAGGCTTCCAAAATTCAAAAAGATATTAAGTCAAAAGTTCAAAGCAAAATGGCGAAGCACAACAAAGAGCATTTCTTAAAAGAACAGATGAAACAGATTCAGAAAGAGCTTGGTGTTGATACTCAAAGAGACGAAGAGATTGCCGAATATCGAAAAAAGCTTGAGGCAAAAAAGAAATTTATTAAAGAAGAAGCCTACAAAGAGATTGAAAAACAGCTAAATCGTCTCTCTCGAATGCACCCAGAATCTGCTGATGCAAACACAATTCAAACTTATATTGAGTGGGTTCTTGAAATTCCATTTGGTAAAGAATCAAAAAAGAAACTCAAAATTGCTGATGTCGAAACTCAGTTGAATGAAGATCACTACTCACTTAAAAAACCGAAAGACCGAATTCTTGAATATTTTGCAGTGAAAGAGTTGATGGAACTTCGTGGAATTGAGCAGGAAAAAGGCAAAGGTCGTGGTGCTATTTTATGTTTTGTTGGACCTCCAGGAGTTGGTAAAACTTCACTTGCAAACTCTATCGCGGATGCAATGAAACGGTCGCTTGTCCGAATTGCACTTGGCGGACTTGAAGATGTAAATGAGCTACGGGGACATCGTCGAACTTATGTCGGAGCTATGCCTGGACGAATCAGCCAAGGTCTTATTGAAGCCAAAGAGATGAATCCTGTTGTTGTTCTTGATGAAATTGATAAAGTTGGTCGTTCTCACCGTGGAGACCCGACAGCCGTCATGTTAGAAATTCTTGATCCAGAACAGAATTCAAATTTCCGTGATTACTATCTCAATTTTGATTTGGATTTGTCAAAAGTTACTTTTATTGCAACAGCAAATGATGTTGGTTCAATTCCGTCCGCACTTCGAGACAGAATGGAATTTATTTCAGTGGCAAGTTACACACCACAAGAGAAATTTCAAATCGCAAAAAAATATCTTGTTCCGCAAGAGTTAAAAAAACATGGTCTGAAAAATGCGGAAATCTCGATCTCCAAAAAAGCACTTGAAGATATTATTTCACTTTACACTCGAGAAGCAGGAGTCCGAAATTTACGGCGACGACTTGCTGAAATCATGCGAAAAAGTGCTAGAAAAATTATCGAAAACAATTCGCCTAAAATCTCAATTTCTGTTAAAAATCTTAAAGAGTTTCTTGATAAAACTGTTTTTGAAATCGAAAAAATTGAGAACAAACCAAAAATCGGTGTTGTTTATGGTTTAGCTTGGACTGCTGTTGGTGGAGATATTCTTAAAATTGAAGTTTCCAAAAACAGTGGAAAAGGTGGAATGAAACTCACTGGAAAACTTGGTGAAGTTATGAAAGAATCAGGAATTATTGCAATGAGTGTTGTAAAGACTCTTTTTGATTCTGGATTTATTAAAAGTGAAGAAGAGAATGCTTTTGCAAAATATGATATTCATATCCATGTTCCTGATGGTGCGACTCCAAAAGATGGTCCAAGTGCAGGTATCACAATGACAACAGCAATTGCATCGATATTTTCAGAGAGAAAAGTTCGGGGAGACACAGCGATGACTGGAGAAATTTCTCTTCACGGTGATGTTATGCCAATTGGCGGATTGAAAGAGAAACTTATCGCAGCACACAAAGGCGGAATTGCTTATGCACTAATTCCAAAAAAGAACTACGAAAGAGATTTAGTGGATATTCCCGATGAGGTCAAAGACTCCATGAAAATCATTCCTGTAACAAAAATCGAAGAAGTTTTAGATCATATGCTAATTTAAATCTGTTGTCGGAGAAATCCGACAAATCTTCTACATACCTGGAATTCGCGGAATATAGCCTAATTTACTCCATTTTGCATAGAGTCCCCATCCTCTTTTTAGCCAGTGTCCAATAATCGGAAGTGGCACAAAAATTTGTCTTTTATCATCCCGAAGAAGGAAACCAGCTCCATCACCGCTATCCATAACACAGAGAATATTTAAATGATGAATATAACTCTCTTTTTGGAAAGGTAGATCATTCTCTTTAATAACAATATTTCTAGCACTATTTCGAGCCATAACTTCAGCGATGTGTCCCTGTTTTGCTTTCCACTCTGGTCCTGTCAATTTTGCAATATCACCAACAGCATAAACATTATCAAAACCTTTCACTTCACAAAACTCATTCACTTCGATAAATCCGCTCTCATCAACTGGTAAATCTGAATTTACAACTGTTTTATGTCCAGTAAGTGCTGAAACATATACGATGAGGTCGCTTTCCAATTCAGAATCATCTTCAAATACAACTCTATCCGCTTCAAATCTTTTGATCTTTTTTCCAAATCGTTTTTTCATATTTATCATGTCAAACATCATGTTCATTGTTTCAACTGGTTTGTCTCCCATTCTTGCACCAGGAACAGGCATAGGAGCGAAAAAAGTCAATTCAAACTGATCTCGAATTCCTTCATTTTTTAATCTGTTATGAACATTAAACATCAATTCAAAAGCAGGACCACCTCGAACAGCAGATTTATCCTTTGGGTTTGCACCAAATCCCATTGCAATTTTTCCACTACCCTTTGCAATTAATAAATCTAATTTCTTCTGAATATCAAGAGATTCTTCAGGCTCTCCACAAATTGAAAGTGTATTTTCAGAACCTTCTGATTTTAATTTGTCTGCACCCATTGCAACAATTAAATAATCAAACTCAAGTTGCTTTCCACTCTCTAAAGTTACATAATTTTCAGTTCCAAATATTTCAGAAACACTATCTTCCACGAAATTAAAATTTCTGTTTTTTGCAATTTTATTTAATGGAACTGTTACATCAGCAAAAGTGCTTTTCCCAACTGGAACCCAAATCGATGTTGGATAAACATACAAATATGGTCTGTTAGAAACAAGAGTTACATTAAAATTCCTCTCTTTTCCTAACTCAATCGCAGATTCGACTCCTGCAAATCCCCCACCTAAAACAACAATATTTTTTCTAAGTTTTTTCATCACTTCTCCTAAAATCTATTCGTTATAATAGCAAATAGAGATAATTCTAAGATTTATATAAATTTAACAAAATCATCTTAAGAAAAATACAAGAGGAAATTTTTTGAAAAACTCTATCAAAATTGATGGCGGAAAATACAAAGGTCAAAAAATAGAGTTACCGAATATTGAAACAACTCGCCCATCAAAATCGATTGTCCGAAATTCTATTTTCGACACTTTGCAAACCGAAATAGCGGGTCGGGATTTTGTTGAGCTTTTTGCAGGTAGCGGTTCTGTTGGTTTTGAAGCTTTAAGTCGTGGTGCAAATAGAGTTTTCTTTTTTGAACAAAATCGTGAAGCATTAAAAACTCTAAAAAGAAACCAAAGAAATTTTTCCGAAGAAATTCAAATTCTTGAAGGTGATTCTTTTCAAAATTTCTCAAAGATATCTAATGAATTAGAAGATGCAATATTGTATATCGATCCACCTTTCTCAATTCGTGAAGGTATGGAAAATATTTATCAAAAAACAATTGAACTTTTTGAAAGACCTCATCGCAATATCGGAATTTTGATTTTTGAACATTTGTCAAGTGAAAAATTTCCAGAAAAAATAGGTGAACTTGAGAAAGTAAAAAGTAAAAAGTTTGGAAAAACAACACTTTCCTACTACTCGTAAAACCTGTTAGAATTTTATAAAAAATGTAAAGCTTGAGATTTTGAAACACGAATTTGATAAATATTTAAAAAAACTTTTCCCAATTACACGAAGTATTACAGGAGACGGAAATCGAGAAACTCTCCAAATTTTACAAGAAATTATTCCGCTACAAATTTTAGAATTTCCGACTGGACAGAAAGTTTTTGATTGGGAAATTCCAAAAGAGTGGAAAATCCGTGATGCTTGGATTAAAAATAGTCGTGGTGAAAAAATTATTGATTTTCAAAATTCAAATTTGCATGTTGTTTCATATTCTCAGCCAATTCATTTTAAGGGTAAGTTGTCTGATTTTTCCGACAAACTCCATTTTTTAGAAGAGCTTCCTGATGCAATTCCATATCGAACAACTTATTACAAAGAGGATTGGGGATTTTGCCTTTCTCACAATGATTTTAGAGAATTTTTCGATGAAAATGAGGAATATGAGCTTTTTATTGACTCTGAACTTTTTGACGGTTCTCTTTCAATTGGAGAACTTTTAATCGAGGGAAAATCGAAAAAAGAGTATTTGATTTCTTCATATATTTGTCATCCATCAATGGCAAATGATAGTTTAAGTGGAGTTCTTGTTTCTGCATTTTTAGGGCGAGAATTATTAAAAAGAGATTTGGAATTTTCTTACCGAATTATTTTTGTGCCTGAAACAATTGGTGCAATTACATATTTAGCAAATTTCCAAAATGAAATGAGAAAAATCGACTCTGGTTTGGTCGTAACAACAACTGGTGGACTTGGTGATTTTGGATACAAACAGAGTTGGAATAAAAATCATTTTTTGAATGCTTTTGTCGATGAGGTTCTTTCTAAGAAAGGAGATTTCAAAACCTATCCTTTTGATATTCACGGTAGCGACGAACGGCAATACTCTTCTGGTGGCTTCAGAATAAATTGTGTAAATATTTCAAAAGATCGATATTACGAATATCCAGAATATCACACAAGTTTAGATAATTTGGATTTTGTTCTTCCCGAAAATTTAGAAAAAAGTTTTCAGCTTCACATAAAATTAATTGAGAAAATGGAAATGAATATCACTTACAAAAATCTGTTTCCAAATGGTGAAGTTATGCTTTCAAAACATGATTTGTATCCAAAAACAGGCGGTGCAATTCTTCCAAACGAAAATATTTCTGCGCTCGATATTATTTTATGGATTCTATTTTATGCCGATGGAAAAACAGATTTGTTTGAGATTTCACAAAAAATTGGAACTAAATTAGAATTAGTTTATAAAGAAGCCAAGCAGTTAGAAGAGAAAGGAATTTTGAAAAGAGTTTGAGTAAGTATAGAATTGAAAAAGCAACTGACTTAGAAAAATGGGACAAACTTGTTGATGATTCTCCACAAGGAACAATTTTCAGTAACTCTATTTATTTAAATTCTTTTGGAGGAAAATATGAAATTTTCTTTGTTTTTAAAGGTAATGAATTAAAAGCAGGTTTTCCAATTATTTTATCTGAACAAAACATTGTTTTAGATGAACTTGTAATTTATGGTGGAATATTATTTTATTATGATAAAACACAAAAAGAGACAAAAGCAAAATCAGAAAGATTTGAAATTTCTGAAGAAATTATCTCTTTTTTAGATTTGAATTATAAAAAAATAGAGATTGCTTTATCTCCAAAAATTGAAGATTTAAGACCATTTCTTTGGCATAATTATCATGGTGAAGATAAATTTATTCCAGATTTAAGATACACAAGTTATTTGAATATTTCAAGTTTGAAAAAATTTGAAAATGAAGAAGAAACAGAGAATTTTAAAAGTTTAGAGACTTTACGGCAAAGAAATATTCGAGAAGCAAGAAAAAAAGAAGCTAAAACTTATATTGATAATAGTCAAAGTGATTTATTTATAGAATATTATAAAAATTTAATGATTTCCCAAAATGAAAAATTTGAAAACTCTAAATTAATAAATATGAAAAATTTAATAGATATCCTTGTTGAAAATAATTTAGCAAATATTTATATTGTTGAAAATAGTGAAAATGTCATTCAGTATATTACTGTTTTTGTTTGGGATAATAAAAGAGCATATTACCTTTTTGGTTCTCCAAATCCTGACGGAGAAGAGAGGTATAAAGGAACAATTGCTTTTTGGGATAGTTTTATAGATTTAGCAAAAAAAGGTATTTCAGAAATTGATTTAGAAGGCATCAATTCACCTAGTCGTGGTTGGTTTAAATTAGGATTTGGTGGAAATATAAAAGCTTATTATGAAGTAAGAAAAGGATTTTAATGGCAGAAGAGAAATATGTTCCTATAAATAAAGGTCATTTTGAATTAGATACAGCTGAAAGAACGGAAAATTTTTATAAAAAACTTGGTTCTGGCTGGGTTGGAGATTACACAAAATATCGTTCATCATGGAGTGAACTACCAAAAAAAAGAGAAGTCCGAGAATATCCTATTCTGGTTGATTTGGAATTAGCTTCTGCTTGTAATTTAAACTGTCCAATGTGTTACACGATTACAGAT
Source organism: Thiovulum sp. ES (assembly GCA_000276965.1). NCBI lineage: Bacteria > Pseudomonadati > Campylobacterota > Epsilonproteobacteria > Campylobacterales > Sulfurimonadaceae > Thiovulum > Thiovulum sp. ES. The sequence goes on from AKKQ01000030.1 coordinate 12,947, forward strand.
GAATTTAAGTCTAAAGTCAAAAAAGGTTTTATGGATTTTGAGCTTTTCAAAAAAATTATTGATGAGGTCTCAGAAAAAGTTTTTGCTATTCGTCTTTCTCTTCGAGGAGAAGCAACTTTGCATAAAAATTTTATTGAAGCTGTAAAATATGCAAAGAGCAAGGGAATTCAAGAAGTTTCTACTTTAACACATGGCGGAAAATTAGATTTAGAGTTTTTTAAAAAAATTGCTGAAGCAGGAATTGATTGGATTACAATTTCAATTGATGGAACTGATGATGAGTATGACAAAATCAGAAAACCTCTTACTTTTAAAGATACAATCAAAAGGTTGAATGAAATAAACCAATATAAAAAAGAGAACAATCTCCAAAAGCCTGTAATTAAGGTTCAAGGAATTTGGCCAGCAATTAGACCAAATCCTACTAAATATTACAACACAGTTGCACCGCTTGTTGATTTAGTTGCATATAATCCTTTGATTGATTATTTGCGAAAAGATGATGAAATTGTTTATGAAGACAATTTTGCATGTCCTCAACTTTATCAAAGAATTGTTGTTGGTAGCGATGGTCAAGTTATGATGTGTAGTAATGATGAAGATGGTGATGAAATCATTGGAGATGCTTACACTCAAACAATTCATGAAATTTGGCATAGTGAAAAACTGAACAAAATTCGTGATATTCACAATCAAAAAGATGGGTTTAAAACAATGAAAGTTTGTCGTCAATGTTACTACCCAAGAAAGATGGTTCCAGATGAACCAGCAAAAATTGGAGATAGAGATATTATAGTTGAAAACTATGTAAATAGAAAACAAGAGATAGGGGAGTAAAATAAATATGAAGATATTATCAATATACTGGGGGTTTTCTTCATCTGTATCTATTTATATAAATGGAAAAGTAATCGTTTCAATTTCAGAAGAGAGATTTACTCGACTAAAAAATGATGATTCTTTTCCACAAAAGTCAATAGATTTCTGTTTAAAAGAAGCAAATATTACAGTTCAAGAGCTTGATTTTGTTGCAATTGCATCAAAAGAGCAGTTTTTTCATCATCAGTTAAATCGAGTGTCAAAATGGAAAATTGAAGATTATTTAAAAGAACAAAAAGAATTTTGGTATAAAAAAATATACGACGGTAATCAAGAAGTTCAACATCATGAAATTATGAAAAACTTAAATGATTTTTCTCAATATCCAAAATCTTATTGGAAAGATAATATTAATAATCCTGAAACTTTTCCTAAAGATAGGGAGCAAATTTTGGCAGATTATCTGAAAATAGATGTCTCAAAAGTTTTTAGAATAGATCATCATAAAGCTCATGCTTATTACTCTTACTATACTTCCCAATTTAGAAAAGAAAAAGTTTTAGCATTTACAATAGATGGTCATGGTGATGGTTTGAATGCAACAATTGGAATTTTCGATGAGGTTGGAAACTATAAAAGAGTTTTTGAAACAAATCAAGCAAATATAGGTCGAATTTACAGATATATGACTCTTCTACTTGGAATGAAACCAAATGAACATGAATTTAAAGTTATGGGATTAGCTCCTTATGGAAAAGAGAAATATGCAAAAAAAGCTTATGAAATTTTTGCAAACACAATTTATATTGATGGTTTAGAATTCAAATGGAAAGAAAAACCAAAAGACAGCTATTTTTATTTTAAGGAAAAATTAGAAGGCATAAGATTTGACAATATTGCTTGGGGACTACAAACTTGGGTTGAAAATTTACTTACAACTTGGGTAAAAAATGCCATTAAAAAGTTTGGAATTTCAAAGATAGTTATTTCTGGTGGTGTTGCAATGAACATTAAAGCAATGGGAAAAATTGCTGAATTATATGAAGTTTCTGATATTTTTATTGGTGGTTCTGCAAGTGATGAATCTATGGCAATAAGTTCAGGAATATGTTTAGCTGAAGATATTACAAAACAGAACAACAAAGAATGGTCATCAGAAAAATTGTATCCAATTGATAATTTATATCTAGGTTCTAAAGCTACATTTGAAGAAGAAAAAGAAGCTGTAAGTGAATTAGATATAAATAGTTTTGATGTTTTAGAAAAGTTTTCTAATAAAGAAATTGCTAAGCTATTAGCTAATGGAAAAATTTTAGCTCGTTCTGTTGATAAAATGGAGTTCGGACAGAGGGCTTTAGGAAATCGTTCAATTTTAGCAGATCCAAAAGATTTAAGAACAAAAGAGAAAATTAATCAAGCTATAAAAAATAGAGATTTTTGGATGCCTTTTGCTCCTGTTATTTTGGATAAATATGTAGATAAATATCTTTACAATAATAAAAATATTTTTTCTCCATATATGACTGTTGGATTTGAAACGACAGAAGAAGGATATGAAGCTATGATTTCTGCTTGTCATCCTGCCGATAAAACAGCAAGACCAGAGATGTTGAGTAAACATATCAACCCTAAACTTTATGAGCTATTAGAAGAGTTTGAAGAGCTTACAGGTCGAGGAGCTTTATTGAATACAAGTTTTAATTTACATGGATATCCAATTGTAAGAACACCGCAAGAAGCTATTTATGTTTTAAAAAATAGCGAATTAGATGGTATTATTTTAAATAATTATTTGGTACTAAGGAGATAAATATGGAACATAAGGCAGTAGAAGAATCTGTATTAGATGTATATAGAAGAGTCTCTCCAAGTTATAGAGAAATGGGGACAGAGAAAGATTTCCATAAAAACTTAGAACAGAGAACTGCAATTTTAACTAAGCTTAATCTTCATCCAATTTGGTTTAAAGGAAAAAGAGTTCTTGAAATTGGTGGTGGCACAGGAGAGAACTCAATCTTTTATTCTCTATGGGGTGCTGATGTAACAATCGTTGAGCCAAATGAGATAAGTTGTAATAGAGCAACAGAGCTATTTAAAGAGTTTGACAAAACTTTATCAACTATAAATAAAAGTCTTTTTGATATTGAACCAAATATATTTCAAGATTTTGACATTATTATTGCAGAGGGTGTCTTACATCATACATTTAATACTATGAAAGCTCTAGACCTGATTCTTAAGAATGCAAACAAAGACACTCTTATCATGATAGCTATACCAGAATATCATGGATGGTTTAAAAGAAATCTACAAAGAAAATTAATTTCTTCAGTATCTGGAGCAGAAAATGAAATTGTTGAAAACTCAAAAAAGTATTTTCAGAATCATATAGACAGAGCAGTTAAATATGGTCTTAGAACAGAAGAAAGTGTTATTTATGACACTTTTGTAAATCCACAAATTGAAACTACAAAGTTAGAAGAAATTTGTTTTTATTTTTATAAAAACAAGTTTAATTTTTACTCTTCGTATCCATCAATGAACATCTTTTTTGAAACACAGCCTTGGTCTAAAAATAGAGTAAACTTATTTGATTATAAAACATATGTTTCATATTTCAAAACTCTTGAAAAAGTTTGGGCTTGTAGTGGAGAAGAAGATTTTAAAAGTGAAATCTCCAATATAACTGGAATGTTTGACAGAGTTGATAAAGAGTATGGTGATTTACTTGAATTAAAGACTACAATAAACAATAAATCATTTAAAGTTGAGGATTTGAAACCTATTCAAAATGGGTACATGGGAATAGGAATGAACTATTTTGTTGGAATAAAGGAATAACTGATAATGAATGACTTAGAATTGTTTAATGAAAATGGCTTTTTTATTTTAAAAAAAGAAAACAGTCAATTCTTATTAAAACTAAATGTTTTTGAAGATGAAATTAAAAATTTCACAGTTAAGTTTCTAAACAGACACAATATAATTACACCTCAAGATATTTCTAAAGAAAAGCTTTTTAACGAACTTATACCAAAACTTTATTTTGAAAAACCAAAAATTGCTTCTAAGCTTTATGATAATTTGAATGATTTGCCGATCTTTAAAAAGCTTTTACTTGAAGAAGAAATATTAAATAAAGTTTCAGAAATCTTAAACACAGAAGAAAGTTCTTTAATAACTACACACTTCCAATTTTTCATCCATATTCCACATGAGGAGAAACATTTGCTTGGTTGGCATCAAGATAGTTCTTATTACAAAGATTTTGATTCTAATAATTCTCTTGTTTGTTGGATACCAATTAATGATACAGATAAATTCAATGGTGGGATAAGTGCCATTCCTAAGAGTCATAAAGCTGGAGAACTAGAGCATATTAAAAATGAATTTGGGACTCATAAAGCTCAAGAAAAAGAGAAAAAAGGTCTTGTTTATATTCCACAAGAAGCATTTAATAGAGAAAATTCTATTGACTTAAAAACAAAAAAAGGTGATATAGCTTTTTTTGACTTTAATTTAATACATAAAAGTATAGTTACAAAAAGTAATACTACTAGATATACTGTATTAGCAAGATTTGGAGTAAAAAAATAAAATGGATAAAAATATTTATGAAACATCAACATTGGCACAAGGTGAACTCAATAAGATTCTATCTTCTGCTAATATTTTTGATAATTCTACTTTTTCAACAGAAGTAAAATTACAAAACTTTACAAAATATGTGAGAAGACAAGATTTAACCTACTTTTTAACAAAATATGAGATTTTTAAAAAAATAGTTAATATTCACGGTAGCATTGTTGAGTGTGGTGTTCTTTATGGTGGAAGTTTAATGACTTGGGCAAACTTGTCGTCAATATTAGAGCCAATCAACCATAATAGAAAAATAATAGGCTTTGATACATTTGAAGGTTTTCAATCTGTTTCTGAAAACGATAATAACAAAAGCACTATTTTACAAAATGATGGAATGAAGATAAACGATTTAGCTGAGCTTAGAAGTGTAATTGAAAATTATGATAATAACAGATTTCTATCTCATATTGAAAAAGTTGAGTTAGTGAAGGGTGATATTACCGTTACAGGAGAAGAATACTTAAAAAGTAATCCGCATCTTGTAATAAGTTTACTATATCTTGATTGTGATATTTACAAACCAACAAAAACTGCCTTAGAGCTATTTATTCCAAGAATGCCTAAAGGCTCAATAATTGTTTTTGATGAACTAAATACAAAAAGTTGGCCAGGTGAAACATTAGCAGTTTTAGAAAGTTTTGGATTAAATAATTTAAAGATAGAAAGATTTTCTTTTGATACAAATATATCATATGCTGTTATTTCGTAGAAACTTAAGAGTTTAATTAAATGTTTTTAGAAAATGATTTAATTTATTTAAGAAAACTTAATAAGTCAGATGATTTTTCCAATTATTTAGAAATGGTGAATAATGTAGAAACTTTAGTCCTAATTGATGGAGTAGGTAGATATCCTTTCAATAGAGAAGATTTAGAAAAATATTTATTAAGTCAAAATCAACTTTTTTTGAGTATTTTCAATAAAAAAACAAATGAACATATTGGTAATATTAATATGTCAAATATCTCAGAATTTAATAGAAGTTGTCAAATAGGGATTATTCTTCATAAAAAATTCAGGAGAAAAGGATTTGCTAAATCATCTCTTCAACTTGTTATAAAACATATATTTGAACGATTAAATTTTCACCGTATTTCTCTTTTGGTCGTCTCAATAAATGATAGTGCTGTCAATTTATACAAAAATCTTGGGTTTAAATATGAGGGAACTTATAGGGAAAATTATTGGTATATTGATAAATATATTGATACATATCTTTATTCTATTCTTTCAACAGAATATTTTATTAATAAAAAAAATACTAAGGAAAATTTTATTATGATAGATAACTACAATGACAATGGTCTAACAATTCTTCAAAACTCAATAGATAAAGAATTAATTTATAACCTTCAAAAAGAAATTGTAGAAGTTATCGAAGAGACTCTAAATAAACAGATTGGTTTTGATGGAACAAAAGATAGTTTTGTAAAAACAACAACTGAAGCTATGTGGGAACTTGTAAATAGTGAGCCAGAAAAAAGAAATCTTGTTTATCAATATATTCAAAGAGTTCCAACACTTCATCAACTTGCTAACTTATCTGTTTTAAGAGAGTTTGCTGAAAAAATAGGTATGAAAAAACCATCTGTTCGAGAACTAAAAGTACAAATGTATTTACCTTGGGAAAAACTATTTTTTCAGTGTTGTCATCAAGATATAAACTCTTTAGATTCTGAAAATAGCACTACTTTTTGGTTTCCGTTACATTTTGTTCCTGAAGAGTATGCAGTTGGATATAGAAAAGGTTCTCATAAAGAGGGAGCAATTAAACATGAAGCTGTAATTGATGAAGAAAATGGTGTTTATCATGTTTGTGTTCCTCAAGATTTCCAAGATAAATATCCTGAAACAGAGAAAGCCGTTGTTGATGTCGGTGATTTAATTGCTCTAAATAGAATGGTTTTTCATGTCTCTCCAGACTTTGAAAAGCAAAAATGGGCAAGATGGACAGTTCTTGTTAGATACGATGATTTAGCTGAAAACGGAATGTATTCCGGTGGAGTTGGTCATGGGAAATATGCAGAACTTTTACCAGATTATGTTCATAATTACGGAGAAACAGTCAAAAAAATAAAAGAATTTTTATCAAAAAAACCAAAAATTAATTGGAGAGAAAAATTTAAAGTTTAATGAAATTTCTGCAACTTACAACAATTTCAGATTTTGTGCCAAATAATGAAGAAGTAGAATATCTTGGAGAATGGTGCAAAAACGATTTCAATGATAATACAAAAACTTTCAAGCATGTTTTTAATACAAATACAAAACTCATTGATGCATCTAATCTTTCTATAAAAATTTATAAAGAGATTTTGCCAATTTTGAAAGAAATTCTAAATGACTTCCATAATTTAAATAAATCTGAAAAATATTGGGAAATAATTTTTGGAAATTGGCTTTTAACATTTATTCAAGTTATTTATGAAAGATATACAAATATTTCAGAATATATAAAAGCAAATAATGAATTTGTTACTATTACTCTTTCAAAAGAAAGTTTTGTAGCACCTACAAATTATTCAGATTTTACCAATAAGGTTTTAGCAGATAAATACAATTATCAATTATATTCAGAAATATTATATTTTTTAGGTTTTTCATTTTCAACTGCTGAACTTAAGAAAGACAAAAAGCAGATATTTTCAAATAAGAAAAATGTTCCAAAAAGTTTAATTTTAAATTTCATTAATATATTTTCTAAAAATAAAGATAATACATTAAGTTCTCCATACTTTTCAAATAAGAAAAATCTTTTCAAATTTATAGGAAAAATATATCTTAATGATTTTGATGAAAACTTTGAATTTAAATTTAAGAAAAATTTAGAAACTAGAAATATGCTATTTAAACATTCAACTGATAACGAATTTATAAATTTACTTTTTTATTTATTTAAAGAAAATTTTCCAATTTTATATTTAGAAGGCTTTAAAGATTTTAGACACTTTGTACTCTCAAAGGATTATCATGTTTCTAAAGTGTTTGCAACAGCAAATGCATTACATAATAATGAAATTTATAAATTTTTCATCGCAGAAAATAGAGAAAAAATAAAATTAATTTCAATTCAACATGGTGGAAATTACGGAATAGATACGACTAATTCTGTTGAGTTTTTTGAGAGAAATGTATCTGATAAATATTTAACATGGGGGTGGAAAGAAAACAAAAAGACAATTTTTTCTTCTCATGAAAAATTAAATGAAAAGATTAAACCAAAAAAAAATGGAAATATTTTATATTTAGCAAAAGATCCTCTTAAATATCTTATTCGTTTTCAAACAAATTACAACTCTTCAGCAAATAGACTTCAATACCTACCAAAACAGTTATCTTTTCTTTCAAATATTACAAATATAGATAATTTTTTATATCGCGGTTACATGCAAAATAAAAATAGTTTTGATATTACAAATAAAGTAAAAAATAAATTCCCAAACTTAAAAATAGATGATCATTCTAAAAATTTTCATTCAAGATTAAGAGAAGCAAAACTATTTATTACAGATCATGTTCATACAACATATTTAGAAACTCTTGCGATGAATTTTCCAACTGTCATTTTTATAACAAAAGAAGTTCATTCATTTCGAGAACCAGAATATTTTAAATTATTAACAGATGCAAAAATACTTTTTTATAATGAAATTGAGTGTGCAAAACATGTAAATGAAATTTCAGAAAGTCCTGAAGTTTGGTGGAATTCTGATGAGGTTCAAGATGCACGGAAAAAATTTGTTCATCAGTATGCTCGAACTTCAGAAAATTGGGTTGAAGAGTGGATTAGAGAGTTTGATAATATTTTAAATTCAGAAAAATAAAGAGAGATCAAATGTTTAATAATAAAACAATTTTAATTACTGGTGGAACTGGTAGTTTTGGAAAAAAATACACTGAAACAATTTTAAAAAGATTTAATCCAAAAAAGATAATAATTTTTAGTCGAGATGAGTTGAAACAATATGAGATGGCACAAGAATTTTCAGACAAGCGAATGCGATATTTTATTGGAGATGTGCGAGATTTAGAGCGATTAAAAATGGCGATGAATGGAGTTGATTTTGTAATTCATGCCGCAGCATTAAAACATGTTCCAATTGCTGAATACAACCCAATGGAAGCAGTCAAAACAAATATTCACGGTGCTGAAAATGTCATTCAGGCTTCAATTTACAATAATGTTGAAAAAGTAATTGCTCTTTCAACAGATAAAGCTGCAAATCCTGTTAATTTATACGGTGCAACAAAACTTGCTTCAGACAAACTTTTTGTTGCTGGAAATAATTTGACTGGTGGGAAAAAGACAAAATTTGCGGTTGTTCGATATGGAAATGTTGTTGGAAGTCGTGGGAGTGTTGTCCCATTTTTCAAAAAACTAATTTCAGAAGGAAAAACTGAAATTCCAATCACTGATGAAAAAATGAGTCGTTTCCTAATTACTTTACAAGATGGAGTAGATTTTGTTTTGAAAAATTTTCAAAGAATGCAGGGTGGAGAAATTTTTGTACCTAAAATTCCATCAATGAAAATTACAGAACTTGCAAAAGCACTTGCTCCAAATTTGGAACAAAAGATAATTGGAATCCGACCTGGTGAAAAACTTCATGAAATTATGTGTCCTGCTGACGATTCCCATTTAACTCTTGAATTTGATGACCATTTTGTAATTAGACCAACAATTGAGTTTTATAGTTCAGTTGTAGATTTTTCAGAAAATAACTTAGGTGAAAAAGGGAAAAAAGTAGAACAGGGATTTGAGTATCACTCTGGAAATAATACGGATTGGCTTTCACATGAACAATTTCTGGAAATGGTAGCTCGGGCATAATTGCAAAAGTTTAAACCTAAGTTTTGGATAAGATTATTTAAAACTTAGGAGTTATCGTTTTGGATGCAGAACTTTATTTAGGTAGCACACTAGTCAAGAGAGAAAAAC
>AKKQ01000031.1 GCA_000276965.1 Thiovulum sp. ES
CCCATATCTTCCTGTGTCTGATACAGTTGTTGTTGGTGAAAATAGTGTAAATCGCGATGAGGTCAAACTAATTCAGACTCCACAAGTCTCCAAAACAGAATTCCTAAAAGAGATTTTAAAAAGCAAGAACAGAGATTTTAGTGATGAGAGTTCTCTGATTTTTGCAAATGGTGGAGATAGGTATTTTGTTCTTGGAGATTCTCGTGCAAAAAAATTGACTTTCTCATCGGATATAAAAGATTCTGTCTGTTTTGAAGAGGGTTATAAAGAGCGGATTTTTATTGGAAATGGTTTTGATGTTCATCAGTTTAGTTTTGAAGACAATAGAAAACTTGTTCTTGGTGGAGTTGAAATTGAGAGCGAACTCTCTTTTAAGGCACACTCTGATGGCGATGTTTTAATTCATTCAATTATTGATGGGATTTTAGGAGCTTCAGGTATTGGTGATATTGGGGAACTTTTTCCAGACAATGATGAGCAGTATAAAGATATAGATTCAAAAAGATTACTTCAAACAGTGCATGACCTCATCGAAAAAATTGGTTTGGAAATCTCAAATATTGATGTAACAATTATTGCACAAGCACCGAAACTTGGAAAATATAAAGATGAAATCCGAAAGAATCTATCTCAAATTTTAAGAGTTCCTCTTTTTTATATAAATATTAAAGCAACAACAAGTGAAAAACTTGGTTTTATTGGTCGAAAAGAGGGTGTTGGTGTTCTCTCAACAGTCTCTTTAAAACATATTGATTGGCAAAATCTTTAAATTAAAAAACTTAGAACAAAAAAAATTTTTTTTCAATAAAGAATTGCAAAAAGAAGAGTCTGTTAAAATGGCATGAAAAAGAGGTTTAAATGGCAAATCACTATTTAGAAATGTTAGTTCATGTTCCACTTTCAACTCATAAAGAACCGCAAAAAGTTCTTGTTGTTACAGATAGAAAAGAGGAAATTGGGAATGAGTTGGAGAAACAGAAACTATTTTTAAATCTCGAGACAACTTTTTCGGATTCTGATAGTTTTAAGAATTTAGAGAGTGAGAGTTTTGATGTTGCAATTTTTGAGAGTGGTGATTTAGATGAAGTTTCAATTTCACACATAAATCGAATTTTAAACTCAAATGGTGTCGTTTCAAGTAGCGGTAATTTTGAGACTCTCAAAAAATTCTCATCTGCTTTTAGAATTGCTATGCCGTATTTAACTTTTGAAATAGAGGAAAAGAGTGAAATCTCAATTTTAGCTTCAAAATTTTATCACCCAACAGCAGATATAAATTTACAAAGAGCTGATTTTATTGATAATTGTGAATATTACAACAGTGATACACACACTTCATCTTTTGTAATGCCAAACTACATCAAAAATCAGATTCGGGATTTTGTAAGAAATTAATGGCATTTCAATTTGCAATTGCTCTGACTGGCGGAATTGGAACTGGCAAAAGTACTCTTTCCGCACTTCTGCAACTAAATGGTCTCAGAATTATTGATGCTGATAAAGTCGCACATGAAACTTTGCAACAGAGTAGCGATGAGGTCGCCGAGCTTTTTGGCTCTCAATATTTAGACAATGGAGTTGTAAATCGGAAAAAACTTGGCGGTTTAATTTTTTCTGATAAAAGTGCAAAAGAGAAATTGGAAAACCTCCTGCATCCAAAAATATTTAAAAAAATTGAAGCAGAGAGTGAAAAGCTTGATAAATTCAAATTTCCTTACCTCATCGATATTCCTCTATTTTTTGAGACAAAACGGTATCCGATAGAGAATGTTATTGTTGTCTATTCTCCGAAATCGCTACAAATTGAGAGAGTTATGAATCGAGATTCTGTTTCAAAAGAGGAGGCTCTTCGTCGGATAGATTCTCAAATTTCAATTGAGGAAAAACGAGATAAAGCTTCTATTCTTGTTGATAATTCTGGAAATTTAAAGCAACTTCAAAGTGAAGCTGAAAAAGTTGTTAAGAGAATTTCGGAATTAAAAAATGCTATACTACGGTAGATTCTGTTAAAAGAATAAAAGGAAAAAAATTAGATGATTCACTTAGTTTTACAAGGTAAAGGTGGGGTTGGAAAAACTTTCGTTTCTTCAATGCTTACTCAGTTTTTAAAAAGTAAATATGATACTGTTGTTGCTTTTGACACAGATAGTGTAAATCCAACTTTTTCACAATATTTAGCTCTTGGTGTAACAAGAGTTGATTTGATGGACGGAAGCACAATTAATGAGAGAAATCTTGATGTTATGCTTGAGACTATTATGACTCCTGACGAAGAGGATAAATATCCCGATCATGTTGTTGTTGATAATGGTGCTTCTTCTTTCGTTCCTTTCTCTAACTATCTTGTTGAGAATGAAGTTATCGAAATGTTGAAAGATGGCGGTCAAGAAGTTATGGTTCATACAGTTCTTGAAGGTGGTCAAGGTATGAACGATACACTTCAAGGTTTAAATGTTCTTGCAAAATACTTTAAAAATATTTTTGTATGGCAAAACCAATATTACGGAACAATCTCTTACGAAGGTAAAAAATTCGAGGAGACAAAAGTTTATCAAAACAACCAAGATAAAATTTTTGGTGTTGCTGTAATTGGTGACCGAAGCAAAGATACTTTTGGAAAAGATATTGAACTTATGTTGAAATATAAACTCTCTTTTGATGAGGTCAAAGCTGATTCAAGATTCAAACTTATGTCAAAACAGAGACTTAATATTTTCCGAAAAGATATTTACAGCCAATTAGATAATTTCTTTTAATTTTTTCCCCGAAAGGGGAAGATGAAAATTTAAAATTTATAAGAGACTCCGTGGAATGCCTTCCAAATTTCTACCATTTGATTGTGTTCAACAACATCATGAACTCTTAAAATTGAAGCTCCATTTTCAAGTGCTTTTTGATGAAGTGCTAATGTTCCTGGAAGTCTATCTTCAATTGAAGCTTTAACAACTCCGTCAATAAGGGATTTTCGACTTACACCAACAAGTAACTCTTTTCCAAAAGATGCGAAAGTTTGCATACTTTGTAAAAGCTCGATGTTGTGTTGTAGAGTTTTTCCAAAACCGATTCCAACATCAAGAATGATATTTTTCTCAGAAATTCCAAAAGATTTTGCTTTCTCAATTCTTTCACTAAAAAATCGATGAACTTCTTTTACAACATCATCATAAACAGGATTTTCTTGCATTGTTTTTGGATCGCCCTGCATGTGCATAATGACAACTTTTGCATCATATTCACCAACAACTTTTGCGACCTCATCGTCTCTTAAACCTCGAATGTCATTTACAATTTTAAATCCTCGATCAAGTGCATATCGGATAACTTTTGGAGCATAACTATCAAGTGATAATTCAGCTTTTTCATAAATTTTCTCTCTATAAAGAAGATCGATAACTCCCTTGATTCTCTCCATCTCTTCATCTTCTGTAACAGCTTCACTTTTTGGACGACTTGAAACTGCACCAACATCAAGAATTTTTGCTCCATCTTCTATCATTTTTAGAGAATTTTCCAAAACTTCATTTTGTTGAAAATGGCTACCGCTATAAAAACTATCACTATTAATATTTAAAATTCCCATTATTTTAGGATTAAATTCAACCGTTCGATAGGCTTTTAAAAACTTTTTTAAATCTTTCGCCAAATCTTTTAATCCAAACGGCTGTGCTAACTCTTTTTTCGCAAGTGTTTCCAATTGTCGATAAGTTGCGATAAGAACAGCATCGACTCGATCAACAGAACAAGTTATTGTTCCTTTTGGAACAGCAAGGTCTGCCCCAATTGAGAGTGCATCTTGTTTTAAAATATTTGCACCATATACACTTAAATCTGTAATTAAAAGAAGATAAGTTTTCATCTTTCTTGAAAGAATTGTATGTCCGCCTTTATCGACTTCCAATTTCTTTAAAATATTTAAAGAGTTTTTCTCTAATTCCGTAATATCACGAATAAACATTATATAAAAACCTTATTTTAAACTTAACATCAATTCGTCTCTTTTCCATAATTCCTAAATTGCTTAAAATATAATTTTAACTTTTACAAAGAGTGATTTCCAGAAAGTTCCAATTTGTTATAATTCAAATCAAGAGAAATCCTAAGGGAAAAATAGCTATGGCTTTTAAACGGGACTTAGAAAAGTTAGGTCTAAAAAATATAAAAAAAATTCATCATAATTTAACTTACGACGAATTAATTTCTAGTGAGTTGAACAAGGGCGAGGCAAATATGACTACCCTTGGTGCGACAACAGTTGATACTGGTATTTACACAGGACGAAGTCCAAAAGACAAATATTTTGTTCGACAAGAGCCTTCTCAAGAAGAGATCGCATGGGGTGATATTAATCACTCTATCACTCGAGAAATCTATGAAGAGCTTTTTGATGCTGTTAAAAGCGAACTCTCAAACAAAGAAATCTATGTTACAGATGTTTTTGTTGGTGCAAGTGAAGGCAGTCGAAGATCAATTAGATTTATTTCTGAAATCGCTTGGCAGTCGCATTTTGTTAAAAATATGTTTATTCGTCCAACTGAAGAGGAAAAAGCAAATTTCAAACCTGATTTTATTCTTTACAATGCTTCCAAAGTTAAAAACAATAAATGGAGAGAACACGGTTTAAATTCTGATGTTTTTGTGATTTTTAATATCGAAGACAATGTTGCAATTATTGGTGGAACAGAATACGGTGGTGAGATGAAAAAAGGTATCTTTAGTATGATGAACTACTGGTTACCTCTTGAAAACAAACTTCCAATGCACTGTTCTGCAAATGTTGGTGAGAATGGAGATACTGCACTTTTCTTTGGTCTTTCAGGAACTGGGAAAACAACTCTTTCAACTGATCCAAATCGAAGACTTATCGGAGATGACGAACACGGTTGGGATAACAATGGAATTTTCAACTTTGAGGGCGGTTGCTATGCAAAAGTAATTGATCTTGATAGAGAATCTGAGCCTGAAATCTATGAAGCAATTACTAAAAAAGCACTTTTAGAAAATATTGTTTTTGATGATGTCGGTCATGTTGATTTTACAAATAAAAGTAAAACTGAAAATACTCGAGTTTCGTATCCGATTTTCCACATTCAAAATCACGAACCAACAATGGAGGGAAATCACCCGAAAAATATCATCTTTTTAACGGCAGATGCTTTTGGTGTGTTACCTCCAGTTAGCAAACTTTCGACAGAACAGGCTATGTATTATTTCTTAAGCGGATACACAGCAAAAGTTGCTGGAACTGAAAGAGGTGTAACAGAACCAACAGCTACTTTCTCTGCTTGTTTTGGAGAAGCATTTTTACCTCTTCACCCAACTCGATATGCAAAACTTTTAGGAGATAAAATCCGAGAACACGATTCAAAGGTTTATCTTGTAAATACTGGTTGGACTGGTGGTTCTTACGGAGTTGGACACAGAATGAGTATAAAAGATACTAGAGCTTGTATCAATGCCATTCTTGACGGAACTATTGAAAATTCTGAATTTGAAACTATGGATATTTTTAATTTGAAATTTCCACAATCTCTAAACGGAGTCGATTCAAGAATTCTCAAACCTGCAAATACTTGGGATAGCAAAAGTGCATACAGAAATGAAGTTGAAAATCTTGCACATATGTTTGTTGAGAACTTCCGAAAATATCAAAATAACGGTGATGAATTTGACTTTTCAAAAGCAGGACCTCATCCAAAAACTACACAAGTCGAACAATAAGATTTTGTGAAAACTTCCCTCTTTTTTAGAGGGATTTTTTAAGAGTCCCTAAAAGTCTATCTCCAGCTATTTCTGTAATTTCGGCGAGATAGATTTTTCCAAAAACCACTTCTTTAACCTCTTTATCATTGATAAGAATTTCTCCATCAATCTCCTCCGCCCAATGAATCGCTTTTGCAGAAAGAAGATACTCGTGTTCATCACTTTCACCATTTAAAATTAGATCTATTTCAGTGCCAACAAGTTTTTCCAAATTCTCGACTCTCTGCTTCTCAACAATCTCTTCAATCTTTTGGACTCGTTCAACAATTATCTCTTCAGGAACTTCCTCTAATTTAAAAGCACTTGTTCCCTCTTCATGCGAATATTGAAAGATATTTATCATGTCAAAACGGAAATTCTGAATAAGTTCCAAAATCTCATTAAAATCATCTTCACTCTCTTCAGGATGTCCAACAATGAAAGATGTTCGCAAAAAAGAGTTTTTCAAATTTCTCATCTGATCCAAAATCTCCAAGTGTCGCTTTTTTGAAACTCCCCGCTTCATTGTTTTTAACATTTTTGCGGAAATGTGCTGAATTGGTAAGTCGAAATAGTTGTGGAACTTTTTTGATTCTCCTATTTTTGCGATGAGGTTATCACTTGTTGTTGATGGGTAAAGATACAGAATTCGTGCTGAAAGAACTCCTTCAATCTTCTCAATTCTCTCAACTAACTTTTCCAAACCATCTTTTTCACCAAAATCTCGCCGAAAAGAGCTACTATCTTGCGAAATAAATGAGAAGTCATAAAAACCTTTTTGAGTCAATTTTTCAACCTCATCGGCAATTGATTCGATTTCACGAGATTGTAATTTTCCTTTAAAAGAGGGAATAGCACAGAATGAACAGTTTTGATTACAACCCTCTGAAATTTTGATGTAAGCATGAGTTCTTGAACCTGTAATAACTCGCTCTTCACCATCAATTAGATAGGCTTTATCTGAAAAAATGGACTTTTTCTCACTCAGCATTTCAGCAATTTTGTCGTAATCTCCTACACCAGTAAAAAGATCAACTTCAGTAATCTCTTTTTGTAAATCCTCTTTATACCTTTCACTCAAACAGCCAGAAACAACAAGTGTCGAGTCTTCTTTACGATTTTCATGCAACTCAAAAATTGTCTCGATAGACTCCTCTTTTGCGGGTGTAATAAATCCGCAGGTATTTACAAGAAGAAGATCAGCATTTTCTGGCTCATTTGATAATTCATATTCATTTTGCAATTTTGCAATCATAACTTCGCTATCAACAAGATTTTTTGTGCAACCAAGAGTCGCAATATATAATTTTTTCTTTTCCATGTTTTTCCTTAAAAGGGAATTTTAATCTAAAATTTTTGGAGTTATCACAATCACAAGTTCTTCACTTAAAAAGCTTTTCTCTTTTGAGAGAAATATTTTTCCAAAAAGTGGTAGGTGTGAGAGGAGTGGAACAGAATCCTCTTTTTCAATTTGTGCTTTTGTAATCAAGCCTCCAATAATTGCTTTTTCTCCATTCTTAACAGTTATAACGGTTGAAAGCTGTTTTTTTGTCAAATCTGGAGGGATAGTTTTTTCTGTGTTTAAAAAATTAATATCAGTTGCTTCAGAAATTGATGGATTTACACTAATTGTTATTTTGTCATTATCTGATATTTCCGCTGTGATGTCAAGCAAAATACCTGCAAAAATTGATTTTATAACACTGCTATCTTTTATAATTGTTGATGAGGTGCTTGAGCTTTCTCGTGTTTCTGAACTATTCAATTTGTAAAAATATTCGTTTCCGACCGAAATAAGTGCGGGTTGGTTATTTATCGCAACAATTTTAGGGTTTGAAATTGATTTTACATTTCCGTTTTTTTTGAGAAAAGAGATGATCTGAGAAATCGAGGAACTTGTTACAACTTTTGTTCCATCAGCTTGTAGCGAGTTGTAAAAACTGTCCCAATTTATTCCTGTTTGTGCAGACTTTTTCAATGAAACACTAAGAATATTTACATCAATTAAAACTTGCTTAAAAAGTCGATGTTGAATTCGTTCCAAATACTCCTCAACTCGTTTCAACTGTTTTAAAGTGCCTGAAATAGTTATCAAACCTGCCTTTTTATTTATAATTGGTTCGACACTTTTAAATTCATCTTCAGGTCTCTCTAAAAGTTGTGAAATCTCCTTTTTTAAATTGTCCCAAAAATCAAATTCGCTATTTGTCTCAATTGTCGAACCAACCGAGCTTTTTCCATCATCGCTATCACTACCAATTGAAATATCTGTTTTTGAATTTCCGCTACGAATTGAAGAGATGTAATCAAGTGAAAAAGTCTCCGTTTTTACATATCCAACTTTTAAAATATCATCATTTAAAGTGTAAAAAAGATTGTTTTCAGCAAGAACGATTTGAAGAACCTCATCGAGTTTTTTATCAACAATGTGAATTTCGCTTGAGATTTTGTAGAGTTTTTTTTGTGTAGTTTCATCAACAACAAGATTCAAACTACAATAATTTATGATTTCACTGAGAAAATCAGAGAGTTCCGTTTTCTCAGATGAATTTATATTAAAAAACCTATCTTCACAATTGTGTGCGGATAGGTAGGTAAAAATTGATAAAAATATCAAAAGAGTTTTCAAAATTTTTCCTTATTTAAAACTCTTTTATTCTATCAAATTACTTATCTTTTAAGATTTGTTAGCTCTTTTCTGTAAGCTTCATAGTCAAACACTTCGACTCTTGCTACACCAGTTTCATAGGCACTTTTTGCAACAGCTGAACTCACTTCAATAATTAATCGCGGATCAAACGGTTTTGGAATAATATACTCTTCTCCAAACTCAAATTTATCAATTCCATAAGCTTTTAGCACCTCTTCTGGAACAGGTTGTTTTGCCAATTTTGCAAGTGCTTTTGATGCTGATCTCTTCATTTCAAAATTGATCGCTTTTGCATGAACATCTAATGCTCCACGGAAAATAAATGGAAATCCAAGAACATTATTCACTTGATTTGGAAAATCACTTCGTCCAGTTGCAACAATTGCATCAGGTCTTACGGCTTTTACATCTTCAGGAAAAACTTCAGGAGTCGGGTTTGCAAGAGAGAAAACAATTGGTCTTTCTCCCATCAATTTAATATCTTCAATTCCAAACGAATTTGGAACAGAAAGACCTAAAACCATATCCGCACCTGTAAATGCTTCAGCTTGACTTATCTCTTTTTCAACAGAGAATTCCGCCTTATATTTATTTACTTCTCGACCGTTATGAACAACTCCTTTTGAATCGATCATCACAATATTTTTTACACCAAGGTGTTTATACATTCTTGCTGATGAAATCGCAGCCGCACCAGCACCAACAATCACAATTTTTACATCTTCTAGTTTTTTACCAGTGATTTCACAAGCATTCATAAGTCCTGCACTTGTAATAATTGCTGTTCCATGCTGATCATCATGCATTACAGGAATATCTAAATTTTCAACGAGTCTTTTTTCAATCTCAAAACACTCTGGTGCTTTAATATCCTCAAGATTTATTCCCCCAAAAGTTAAACCAATTTTTTCCACAGTGCTACAAAAACCGTCAATTGTTCGGTCATCAACTTCAATATCAAAAGAGTCTAAAGCACCAAAATTTTTAAATAAAACAGCTTTCCCCTCCATAACAGGCTTACTTGCTAAAGCACCAATATTTCCAAGACCAAGAACAGCCGTCCCATTACTAATTACTGCAACGAGATTTGCTTTTGATGTATATGTGTAAGCTTGATCAACATCTTTTGCAATCTCTTTACACGGTTCAGCAACTCCTGGAGTATAAGCTAGAGATAGGTCTCTTTGAGTTTTAAAGGGAACTGTTGTCTCAATTGCTAATTTTCCTGGATTTGGAAAACGATGATAACAAAGAGCCTCCTCTTTTGTTACTGTTCCACTGCTTTTTTCAAAGATTTCATTGCAAATATCTTTTTGACTTTTCATCAAAACTCCAAATTTTTTTTCATATTTCTGGGAATCTTACATCAAAACAAAAAAAACTTTATTACTTAAATCAAATTAAAAAAAATTTGAGATACTTCACAAAAAGTTTTAAAAAAGGTTAGATTTTGAGAATTCTTGTTGAAACACCAACTTGGTTAGGTGATACGGTTATGCTAACTCCATCACTTTTAAATTTAGAAAAGAGCTTTCCAAGAAGTGAGATTTACATTGTAGGTTCGCCTGTTGCGATGCAAATTTTAGAGGGTTTTGGGAAAAAAAGAATTTCTATTGGTAGAAAAAATAGATTTGGTGAGATTCGTAGAGTATCGCGAGAAATTGGAAAAGTAGATATTTCACTCTCTTTCCGAACTTCCCCTTTTTCTGGAATGCTACAACTTTTTTCAGGAGCAAAAGAGCGGGTTGCAATTGGAAAACCTCTAAATTCACTCTTTTTGACAAAAAGTGTAAAACCAGAAAAACATTTGCATCAAGTTGAAAAGTATTTGGAAATTGTAAAATCTGTAATAGGGGAAGTTGAGAAATTTCCGCAAAAACTTCGTTTTGAGAAAAAATTGTATAAAAAACCAACACTTGGAATAAATGCAGGTGCGACTTACGGAAGTGCAAAACGGTGGTATCCCAAAAAGTTTGCCGAAGTAATTGCTAATTTGTCAGATAAATATGAGACAGTTCTTTTTGGAGGAAAGGGTGAAATCGATATTGTTAGCGAAATTGAGAATCTACTAATTCGCAACGGAATTACAAACTTTATAAATCTTGCGGGAAAAACTTCAGTTTCTGAATTGGCGGAATTAATTGGAGGATTAGACCTTTTTATTACAAATGATAGCGGACCTATGCATATTGCTGGTGCTTTTGGAGTTCCAACAGTCTCAATTTTTGGTTCAACAAATCATATTGAGACAAACCAGTGGAAAAATGAGAAGAGTGAAATTGTGCGAAAAAATTTAGAGTGTTCGCCATGTATGAAAAGGGAGTGTCCCTTAAAACATCATGACTGCATGAAAAGTATAAGTGCCGATGAGGTCGTTCAAAACGTTTTCAATATAACTTAAAAAATTATTTCATCTCTTCACAAACTTCTGATGGTGGAGCTGAAAAAATATTTGCAAAAACAGATGCAAAACTTGTGTGAAATGCCATTCCAAAAGAGAAATTCAAGTTGCCATCAGCATCAATTCCATTTTCAAAATATGGGCTATCGACAACTTCTTCACCCTCATATTTTAAAGAGTGATCAACACCAAACGGAATTGTGTATCCCACTTTTCCAAACATCTCGATATTTGGTGAAAAGTTATATCCAAATTTTGCAAATGGATCGGCATAAGCATATTTAATTTCTAAGTCATGAGAATTGATAGAGTTTAAAGGAGTGTAGTCATACTTGTAAATTCTATATCCAGTACCAAAACCTAAATCCGTATATATTCCACCAAAAAGATTGAGCCGTTTTGCAATTTCCAAACCACCACCATAAACACCTGCTCCAGTAATTTCACTCGCACCTAAAGTTTGAGTATTGTTCATATCTTCTTGAATTCCAAATTGTCCAAAAATATCTAGCCAAACTTCTGAAAGAGCTGAAGAATTGAGAACATAACCGAGGTCTGCTTTTAAACCAATTTGAGTATATTTAAATTCTCCGCCATCTAAATCAATGTCATTTGAACTGAATTTTGTGAGATCAGTTCCTGCGGAAATTGTTGCAAAAACTCCAGTCCAAGGGTGTTCGAGTGCTAAATCGTAAGGTTCAAAACTACCTTTGATTACACTTGCCACAGAATTTTCGCGATCTTCTTCAGGCATAAGTTTGCAATTTTTCCCGCTTTTACGAACTTTAAAAAATCCGAGTTCGACCTCATCGCCGTTTTCATTTCTTACAACTTTGAAAGGGTGATCGATACGAATATCTTCTTGACAACCCATAGCAATTTCTAAACTAAAACCGTCAATATTTTCAATTGGTGCAACAATTTTAAAGTTTCGATCTTCTTTCAATTTTGTATTTAATGCGATGAGGTTCTCTTTGAACAAATCAGAAAAAACAGAAGTTAAAAGCTCTTTTGAGTTTCGGTTTGTCGGTTTTTCACCTGCCTGTTTTATCATGCTTGGAGAAAATTGTCCCATAATTGAATTGCTTCTGTCAGTCTCAACTTTTTTGTAAAGTGAGAATTTGTTCCCATCAAACTTATTTACAAAAAGTGTCATGTCTGCTGGAATATCAAAAGTAACAATAAATCGAGTCATAGTTTGTCCCATAACTTCAAATTCCTCTTCCACAATTTTCACACTACCTTCAATTTTTCCGTAATAAAGTGAAAAAGCATAAGCAGAATTCACAAGTTTTTCCGCAACTTCAAAAGGAATTCCCCTCTCTTTTCCTTTGGTTCTTAAAAAACTCATTTTTTCAACATCACTCATTTCACTGTATCTCCTATCAGTTGAAAGCGAAAGAATTTTTTCTAAACTACTTTTGTTTAAATATTCCAAAGTTTTGTTTTGAAAATTTTCTTTAGAACCTTTTGAAAATGGAAAAGATGCAGTTTTGTGAATATTTGCACTCAAGTCACCTGTCGCAGTTGAAATAAATGCACGACTTCCCACAAATTTGATAATGTCATATCTTTTTGAAACAAGTTGATTTAAATCAGTCGCAAAAAGTTTGTCAAACTCATTTTGAGAAAAAGAGCCTTTCCAATTTTTTTGTGGAAAACATTTTTGCTCTTTTCCCTTTGGCGGTAACGGACAAAATATAACAGACAAATTATAAGAGTATTCGGACATTCCCAATCGAGCCAATGAGACAACAGCTTGTCTTTCACTCTTTTTGACAGTCTCATTTGCTGAAAGATTTTCAGTTTTTGACTCTGCAAATAGTGAAAATGAGAAAAAGAGAGTTGCTAGTAGAATTTTCAAAAAATTCTCCTTTTAATTTTTATTTAAAAAAATTATACCATTTGACAACCCTATGTTTAAATGCGACTAAGTTGCATTTAAGTCTATAAAGTTTAGAATTATGAAATTATGAAATTAATTGAACAAATAAAAAATAGTGGTCTAAAAGCTACTCCTAGTCGAGTTGAACTTTTAGAAAGCCTGTATCTCTCAAATTCTCCGCAAAGTTATGAAGATATTAGAAATAACTTTTCGATGGATAAAGCAACTTTTTATAGAAACATGGCAACTTTTGAAGAGAAAGGTTTTATTAGCAGTATTGAGTCTCCAGATAAAAGGAGATATTACGAATATGTTGATAAGAAACATGCACATTTTTTCTGTTTAAGTTGCGGAAATATTGAGTGTTTGAGAGAAAAAATTTTTGAATTGGAAAATTATCAAATTGAGACAATCACAGTTAAGGGATATTGTCCAAAATGTATAAAAAAGGATGAAGTATGAAAATAAATTTTAAAATGAGTTTGGTTTTAAGTTCGCTCTTGCTTTTTTCTGGTTGTGGCAGTGATGACGACGACAATGAAACAGGAACTGAATTAGAAGCAGAGATGGAAATGGAACATGAACACGGTGATGATGAAAGAGTTCTATTCTTTTATAGTGCATCAACAAACGACCATTTTGCTTACAGTGTTGAAAGTAGTGAGTTAATAAATTTGAATAGTGAAATGCACGGCGAAGAAAATATTTCTCAATTCAATGTTTTAGCTGACAAATCTGGAAAACCTTTTGTCTGGTTAGATAGCAAAGGTGATTCAAATGCAACAAATGACGAAGAAAAAATTGTTATGTTTAATAACGATTTCCAATTTGACCAAAATGCGACTTGGGAAGATTTTATCTACTTGGGACATTTTCATAGCGAAGAAGATGGCGAACATTTAGCAGCTCACTCAAATGATGAATTCAATGTTACAGCTGGAGCAAAATATTTTGCATTGAATAGATTGAACACATATATCTCTGAACAGAATGAATTGAAAAATTCTTTTGATGAAATCTTGACAGAAACAGATGTTTGCGGACTCTATACAAATATTGATTTTGAAGAGGATTTAATAAATTACTATGTTGTTGGCACAGATGGAAAATTGCGGATTTATGATGAAAGCAAAACTTTTGTTGATGAGGTCGCAATTACTGGTTCATGCACGAGTGAAAATCTTGGAATGAGTGGAGTCGAAGAGGGTGTTTGGGTATTTTTAGCGGATACTCAAAAAATATATCAAGTTGATTCTCATGACGACGGAGTTTTTCATATTCACACAACTTCTAATGTAAGTGAATTTGTTGGCGAACACGATGTTGAATATTTTGTGAGTATAAAACCGAATAAATGACGAAAAAAAAAAGCATAGCTTATTAGCATTTCTCTTAGTTTCCCCGCTTTTTGGGGAAAATCAAACAGACCTCGGAACTTTTACAGTCGAAACAACAACTTCCCACGATGAAACAAAAAAAAGCAAATCTACCTCGGAATTAGCAGAAGAATCAAAAGGCGAAACACTTGGCGATTTTTTAGATAATGAAATGTTTGTGGATTCTGCGAGTTATGGTCCAGCAGTCGGTCGTCCAGTTGTTCGCGGAATGGACGGCTATCGAGTCGGAATTACAAGCGGGAATGTGATTTTAAATGATTTGTCGGCAATGAGCCAAGATCATGCGGTCGGGTTAATGCCCCGAGCATCAAAAAAAATCGAACTTATAAAAGGTTCTGCATCTCTACTTTATGGAAATTACAGCGGTGGAGTAATTCGGGTTGAAGGTGAAGAGCAAAGCAAGAAATTTTTAAAATCTGGTTTTAGTGGAAAATTGAATTCATCTTTTGGAACAAACGGTGCTGGAACTATTTTTGGTGGAAACTTTGATTTTTCTGATAGTAATTTCTCAATTTCTATAAATTCCTATGAACATTCCGCAGAAGATTTTAAAGATGGAAATGGCGATGAGGTCAAATATTCTGATACTTACACTTTTCAAAATCACGGTGTTTTAGGTTGGAAAATTTCAGAAAATCAAATTATAAAAATTTATGTAGATTCCCTCAAAAAAGATTATGGAATTCCAAATATTTCGGATGGTGAAACTCGAATTGATATGGAGCAAGAGAAATATGGTTTAGTTTGGAATTTAGCAAATCCATCAAAATATATTTCGCATATTCAAACGGAAATTTCAAAAAGTGATTATCTCCATTTTGAAACTGAAAATGGAAATAAAGATGGACTTTTTGGACAAAACCAACAATCTATTTCCACAATTTTAGAATTTGATAATGGAGATTGGTTTCACAAATTACATTTACAATATTTTGAAAATGAGATGAAAGTTTGCCACGAACATGGAAAATGTGATGATTTTTATATCGCCGAACGAACTGGAGTTGAGGCTGGATTTGATTTAAATAAAAATTTAAATAGATTTGGAATTCCATTTTCTCATGGGCATCCGATGCCAAATATAGAGGAGCATGACCTCATCGTTGCTTTGAATTCAAACTTATATTTAAGTGAAAATGATTTTTCATTTGGATTTCGTTTGGAAAATAGAGATTTGAAAGCAAACCCCGAAAATATGCAAGAGACTTGGTTAAATACAACTCCAAATTACTATGAACAAATGAGTGATAATGCGATTTCAGTTTCTGGAGATTGGAAACACAATTTAAACGAAACGAGTAATTTCCAATTTTCAGTCGGATACATTGAACGACTTCCTGCAAGTAGCGAACTTTTTTGGAACGGATACCACCATGCAACAGATAGCTACATTTTGGGCGACCGAAATTTAGACAAAGAGAATTCGCTTAATTTTGATTTTGACTTATATTTAAATAGTGGAAATTGGGTTACACAATTTGGAACTTATTACTACAATTTTTTCAACTATATTTACCAATCGCCGATGGCAGAAACAACTGATCCATTTCATCATTCGCCTGTTTGGAAAATGAGTGAAGTCGAGGCAAAAATATATGGAGGAGCTTTAAAACAGGGGTATCTTTCAGATTTTGGCAAACACAAATTAGATTTGTGGTTTTCACTCGAGGCAATTCGTGGCGAAATAAATTCAGGCGGAAATATTCCTAGAATTTCCCCAATTACAGCAACTTTTGAAATCAATCACGAATATAAAAAATATAGCGGAAACTTAAAATATAAATTTGTTGATGAGAGTCGTTTTGAAGCTGAAAATGAGTCAAAAACAGATTCCTATGGCTGGTTGAGTGCGAGAGCAAACTACAAAGATTTTTATGGAGATTATCTCTACAAAATTTTTATTAGTGGTGAAAATTTGATGGATGAGGTCGCAAAAAATCATATTTCGTTTTTGAAAGACACAGCTTTGCTTTCTGGACGACAAATCTCATTTGGTTTAGAAATAGAATATTAAAAAATCCGTCTTTTGACGGGACTCCTTTTAATTAAATATTTTTATAATTTATTATTTTGTTGCTAAAACTTTCTCTAATTGTGGATTTAAAAAAGATAAACTTTCTCTATCCGAAAGAGAATTCATTTGTGAAAACTGTGGATTTAAAATTGATAGAGATTTAAATGCAAGTATAAATATTTGCAGAGTTGGGGCATCAACTCTTGTGGAGAGAAAGTAAGACCTAAGTTCTTAGGCTTTTCTCGATGAAACAGAATCCCCTAGCTTTAGCTATGGGGAGTATGTCAATAATTTGGTCAATCCCAGTATTAAGCGAGAAAAAATGTTCGGAAAAATCCGAACACTAAAAACTATTCTAAAGTTAGGTAATCTTGAATTGGAGAGATGTCAAAGCTCTTTTTCATCTCTTTTAGTGCTTCAGTTGTTGCACGAGTCGCCGAAAGAGTTGTGAAATATGGAATATTTTCACGAAGAACAGTTTGGCGAATCTGTTTTGCATCAGATTTTGAAGCCCGATTATCACTTGTATTTACGACAAGTTGGATTTCACCGTTTTTCAATTTATCATCAACATTTGGTCGCCCTTCGCTAATTTTCAGGACAACTTCACTTTCAACTCCATTTTGTTGTAAAAAGTCGTGAGTTCCACTTGTTGCAAAAAGTTTAAAACCAAGTTCCAAAAAGTCCCGAGCAATTTGTAGAGAATGTGGCTTATCCAGATCATTGAGTGAAAGGAAAACATTTCCGCTTTGTGGAATTGGATTTTTAGAAGCGAGTTGAGATTTTGCAAAGGAAATTGGGAAACTATGAGAAATCCCCATAACTTCACCAGTCGATTTCATTTCTGGTGAAAGAATTAAATCAGCACCATCAAGTTTATTAAATGGAAAAACAGCTTCTTTAACGGCAATATGTTTTTTAAGTTTTGGTTTCCAAATCTCACCAGAAAAATCAAGTACTTCATATTTGTCGTAGAATTTAAGCGAACTTTCCAAATCTTCACCAAACATAACTCGAGTAGCAACTTTTGCCATCGGAATTCCCGTTGTTTTTGAGACAAACGGCACAGTTCGAGAAGCTCGTGGATTTACCTCAATTAAAAAGACCTCATCGTTATAAATTGCATACTGAATATTCATCAGACCCCGAACACCGAGACCAAGTGCAATAATTTTTGTGGTCTCATCAATTTCAGCAAGAATTTCATCAGAAACAGAAACAGTCGGCAATGAACAAGCAGAATCTCCAGAGTGAATACCTGCCTCTTCGATGTGTTGCATAACTCCACCGATATAGACTTTCTCACCATCACAAATTGCATCAACATCAAGTTCGATAGCTCTATCCAAAAACTTATCAACTAAAACAGGAGACTCATTGCTGAGTGAAACAGCATCTTCCATGTAATTTGCCAACTCATCTTTGTTATAAACAATTCTCATTGCTCGACCACCAAGAACATATGACGGTCTTACAAGAACTGGATATCCAATTTCTTCAGCAATTTTAAATGCCTCTTCTTTTGCTGTCGCCGTTCCATTTTCAGGTTGTTTCAAATTATGTTTTCGGAGGAAAGTTGAGAATTTTTCTCGGTCTTCAGCAACATCGATAACAGAAGCTTGAGTTCCTGCAATATTTGCCCCATATTCTGTAAGTCCGTCCGCTAATTTAAGTGGAGTTTGTCCGCCAAAATGCACAATAATTCCATCTGGTTTCTCTCGGTCAATCACAGAAGTAACATGTTCAAAGTCGATCGGTTCAAAATACAATTTGTCGCTTGTGTCGTAGTCTGTTGAAACTGTTTCAGGATTACAGTTATACATAATGCTTTCAACACCCATATCTTTGAGAGCAAATGAAGCATGAACACAACAGTAGTCGAATTCGATTCCTTGCCCAATTCTGTTTGGTCCTCCACCTAAAATTAGTACTTTTTTCTTTTCAGACTCTTCAAATTCAGGAGTTGGCTCTAATTGGTTTTTTTCAATTGTCGAATACAAATACGGAGTGAGTGCTTCAAATTCTGCGGAGCAAGTATCAACTTCATTGTATTGGTGAGCAATTCCCAAATTCTTTCTAGCATTTCGGACTTGGGCTTCTGAAATTCCTGAAATTTCACTGATTCGTTTGTCTGAAAACCCATAGCTTTTTGCAGTTCTAAAAAGTTTCTCATTTTGGAGAATTGAAAAGTCTATCTCTTTTTCAAAATTTACAATTTCAGAAATATGTCGGAGATACCAAGGATCAATTTTTGAGAATTTATGCACCTCATCAACACTTTTTCCTCGACGGAATGCTTCAGCAACAAAAAGGATTCGTTCATTATTTGGTCTTCGTAATTCATGAGAGATGAGGTCGTCTGTTGCTTTTGGTAGCGGATCAAATCCAGAAAGTCCAGTTTCTAAACTTTGTAGTGCTTTTTGAATCGACTCTTTGAAAGTTCGTCCCATTGCCATAACTTCACCAACCGATTTCATAGATGTTCCAAGTGTGCTACTTGCTTCTGGGAATTTCTCAAAAGTAAATCGTGGAATCTTTGTTACAACATAATCAATTACTGGTTCAAAAGATGCAGGAGTTCCTGTGATGTCATTTGTGATTTCGTCAAGTGTGTAACCAACAGCAAGAAGAGTAGCAACTTTTGCAATCGGGTATCCCGTTGCCTTACTTGCAAGTGCTGAACTTCTTGAAACCCGTGGATTCATTTCGATAACTGTCATTCGTCCGTTTGCTGGATTTACAGCAAACTGAACATTACTACCGCCTGTATCGACTCCAATCTCTCTCAAAATATCAAATGAGAGATTTCTCATGTGCTGATACTCTTTATCCGTCAAAGTTAAAGCTGGTGCAATTGTGATACTGTCTCCAGTATGAACACCCATCGGGTCTAAGTTTTCGATTGAACAGACAATAATACAGTTGTCATCTCGATCTCGAATAACTTCCATCTCATACTCTTTCCAACCTAAAAGCGACTCTTCTACAAGAATTTCATTGATCGGAGAGGCATCAAGACCTTTTTGTGCAATCTCTTTGAACTCTTCAATATTGTAAGCGACTCCACTTCCGCCACCCGCAAGAGTAAATGAAGCTCGAATAATTAGAGGAAAACCAATCTCTTTTGTAATTGAAACAGCTTCATCTAAATTGTAGGCATATCGACTTTCTGGCAAGTCGATTCCGAGTTTTTGCATAGCCTCTTTGAATTTTTGTCGGTCTTCACCTTTTTTAATAGCTTCTGGTTTTGCACCAAGAAACTCGACACCATCTAACATTCCTTTTTCGTGCATACTCATTGCAACATTTAGGGCAGTTTGTCCTCCCATTGTTGGTAGAACTGCATCAACATTCTCTTTTTTGATGATGTCAGCAATAATATTTTCATCAATTGGTTCAATATATGTTCGGTCGGCAAATTCTGGATCAGTCATAATTGTTGCAGGATTTGAATTCACAAGAACCACACGATAGCCGAGACTTTTCAAAGTTTTAACTGCTTGAGTTCCTGAATAGTCAAATTCTGATGCTTGTCCAATAATAATTGGACCAGAACCAATTAATAAAATAGTTTTTATATCTTCTCGTTTTCCCATTTATTCTCTCTATTTTTTTCTAATATAGGAATTATAGAGAAAAGTCCGAATATGGTTTTAAACGAGAAATAAGAGTTTTTACTTTTTTAATTAAAAGGCAAATTTTAGAAATTTGTAATAGTTTTTTTCCGCAAAAGCGGAATATGATTTTAATTAATTTTAATTTACCAAGGACTATCAGATTTTTGGCTTTCACCACCCTCAATAGGAATTGAGTAAATTTTTGTTCCACCAAGTCTATTATTTAGCATTTGAAGAATTTTAAACTCCTCTCTCCGCTCCTCTAACTCTTTCATCTCTTTAAAATCTGATTGTGTCGCTTCACGAATTTGGCTACTATTTTCTTCACCCTCACTAGAATTGTTTTCAACAACACTCTCTTCTTTGCTTTCACGACTCTCATTTTGATCTGATTTTTCACTTTCTGATTCTTCATTCTCCCCTTTTTGGTGAGGATTTTCGCTCTCTTTTTCTCCGTTTTCAGTCTCATTTTCAGATTTTGTTTCATTATTTTTCTGTTCAGAATTTTGCTCATTTTCTGAGTTTTCATCTTTAGAATCTTGATTTTCCTGATTCTCTTCTGAATTCTCTTTTTTATCATTCTGATTTGGAGGCTGTTCCGCAGAATTTTCATTCTCATTCTGTTTTTCTAACTGCTTTTTAACCCACTCAAGATTTTCGCGAATATTTGCTTTTTCACCAAGCTCAAGAGCTTTTTGATATGAATTTAAAGCTTCATAAAGTTTCTCTAATTTAACATAAGAATTTCCAATATTATAAAGAGCATTCTGCTTTAATTCGCCAGAAACTTTTTGAAAATATTCAATCGCCTCTTTATATTTTTCCTCTTTAAAATATGAGTTTCCAATATTGAAATTTATATTTTCACCACTATCAATTTTCTCCCAATTTTTTCGTGCCTCCTCATAATTTCCACTCTTGAAGCTATTTTCTGCAGTATCCAAATAGAACCAATCAAAAATTCCCGCTCGGGTCTCCAGTGGAAAAAAAAGAATTAGAGAAAGAGGAAAGAGTTTTTTGAATTTCGGAATTGAAAAAAGAGTTGGAAAAAGCAAAATTAGTGCAAAAATGAGAGGAAAAACAAAATACTCTTTGTAGCTTCGCAGAGTATCCTCTTTTGTGGTTTCTGACTCAATTCCTGAAATTTCACTTAAAATAGCATTAATATCTTTGTCTGAATTGACTCCTGAAAGAAAAATTCCACCTGTCTCAAAAGCTAAATCTTTGACATTTGAGTTGAATTTTGACACAACAATATTTCCGCCACCATCTTTAAGATATTGCCCATTTTGTAACTGAATTGGAGAACCAGTTTCAGAACCAACACCAAGAATGGAAACTTTCATTCCACTCTCTCTAGCGATTTTGACCTCATCGGTATAATTCATAGAGTCTCCACCATCAGAAAAAATGAGAAGAACACGATCTTTGTTGTCTTTTAAAAACATATCAACTGAAAGAAGAAGATTTTTAAATGAAGTTCCTTGCTGAGTTATGTTTTCAGTTTTTAGATTTTTAACAAGATATGAGACACCATCTTTGTCAAAAGTGAGTGGTGAAACTGTGTATGAATTTTGTGCAAATGCAACAACTCCAACCCGATTTTTTTTCAACTTTTCAAGAAGCTGAATCACTTTGTGTTTTGAAAACTCCAATCTATTTGGATATAAATCTTTTGCCAACATCGACTTGGAAATATCTAAGGCAATAACAACATCAACACTTTTCGATTCAACATCAACACTCTTATCGAATTGAACAGGTCTTGCAAGAGCAACAACCATAAAAAGAAGAGCAAAAAGCGATAAGTATGTTCTCACTTTTGTCGAAAGTCCTCCGTTTGATGAAGTGAGTTTTTCTAGAATTTCTGGAGTAAAAAAATTCTGCTCAATCCTCTTTTTTGTCGTTAAAATATAGATCAACACAAAAAGAGGAATTGTAAAAATCAACAAAAATTGCGGATGTAAAAATTCAAAATTTCCCAAATTTTTCCTTTTTGAAAAATTTTATCAAATGGAGCGAGAAAAATTTTAACTATTTAGAGCTTTTGCAATAAGTTCGATTGGATTTTTGAAAACTGTTTTTACACTATTTCTGTCAAGAGAATCTGTGATTTGGACTCGACAAGCGGAACACTCTGCTGAAACATATTCTGCACCAGTCTCCTCAATCATATTTGATTTTTGGTCACCAATTGTTTTTGCAAAATGAAATTTTTCAGTCTGCATTGTTACACCACCAAAACCACAACAGGCATTTGAGTCGCTCATTTCAGCAATTTGAAAGCTACCTTCTAAAAGTTTTCGTGGTTCTTTCCAGACTCCCTGCATTTTTCGAGAGTGGCAAGGATCATGATAAGTTATTTTTGAGAGTTCTCTTTTTCCGTTTCTTTCTAAAACTTCGATGAGGTCTGTTTTTTGATAGAGCCACTCCGTTGCTAGAAAAATTTTATTTTCAAGTTTTTCAACTCTTTTTTTCCATTCTGGCTGATCATGAAAATAGTGTTTGTAATCGACACGAATCATTGCTGAACAAGTCGCTTCAGGAATAATAATAGCTTCAACTTCAGAAATAAAAGTTTCAAAATATGAGATATTTGTTTTTGAAAGGTGATCAACTGTGTC
>AKKQ01000032.1 GCA_000276965.1 Thiovulum sp. ES
AGCACGTGTGCTAAAAGAATAATTTTAACAAAGAAGAAATCCTAATGTTAAAATTTCTAAAAATTAAACGGAGTGCAACAATGTTTTTCACTGAAACTCGTGGAAACGATGGTAGGAAAAAAGATAAAGTGCAATTTTCGGAAGCAATTCTTTCGCCAAGTGCCTCTTTTGGAGGACTTTATGTCCCAGAAAATTTACCAAAATTAGATTTAAATGAGATCAAGGATTTAAATTATAAATATTTGGCTTTGCACATTTTAGATAAGTTTGGAATTGATATTGAGAAATCTGTTTTAGAAGAAGCGGTTTCACTTTATGATAATTTTGATGATTCTGAAAATCCAGTTCCTGTAAAAAGTGTGGGAGATGATTTATATATTTCTGAACTTTATCACGGGCCAACTCGAGCATTTAAAGATATGGCACTTCAGCCATTTGGAAAAGTTTTATCTTCACTTGCACAAAAACAGAATGAAAATTATCTAATTCTTGCGGCAACAAGCGGAGACACTGGACCTGCGACACTTCACACTTTCCGAAATCGAGAAAATACAAAAGTTGTATGCCTCTATCCAGATGGCGGAACAAGTGATGTGCAAAGATTACAAATGGTAACAGAAGAGGGTGAAAATCTGAAAGTTATCGGAATTAAGGGAAGTTTTGATGATGCACAAAATTCACTCAAACGACTTTTAAAATCAGAGGAGTTTCTAAACGAATTACAAAAGAAAGATGTGAAACTTTCCGCAGCAAATTCAGTAAATTTTGGAAGAATCATTTTCCAAACTATTTATCATGTTTGGAGTTATTTTCAGCTTGTTAAAAAAGATGAAATTGAAATTGGGAATGAAATTTATATTACAGTTCCGAGTGGAAATTTTGGAAATGCACTTGGTGGATTTTATGCTCGAGAAATGGGATTACCAATTAAAAAGATTTTTATCTCTTCAAACGAAAATAATATTTTGACTGACCTCATCGCTACTGGAAAATACTCACTGATTGGGCGAAATGTCAAAAATACGAAATCTCCTGCAATGGATATTTTGAAATCGTCAAATGTTGAGAGAGTTCTTTTTCACCTTTTTGGAAATGAACGAACAAAAGAACTTATGGATAATCTTGAAGAGAAACACGAATATGAACTTTCTTCAAACGAATTAGCAGAATTACAAAAATTGTTCTCAGCTTCTTTCTCAACTGATAGCGAATGTTTTGACGAAATTGATGCCTATTTTGACCGTGGTTATCTTATGGATCCGCACACCGCAACAGTTATTAAAGCACACAACAATTTAAGAGAAGAGGAACTTCCAAATATCGCTTATTCAACTGCGGAATGGACAAAATTCTCACCATCAATTGTAGAAGCTCTCAAATCCACAAATATCGATGAGGTCGGAAAAAAAGTCTCTGATTTTGATGCTCTTGAAATGATTTCTGAAAGAACAGGTGAAAAAGTAGTTGAACAGATTTCTGATCTTTTCACAAAAGAGATTTCTCACAAAACAGTTATCGAAATTTCTGAACTTGAAAAAGAGATTCTGAATTTTGTCTAAAAATTGTCGGAGCTTTTCCGACAAAATAAATTTAAAAATTTTTGATATATTTCTCAAAATTACAAAAAAAGAGAAATATGACTTTCACAAATTTATTAAAAGGTCGTCGAGTTCTTCTTGGTGTAACTGGAAGT
The DNA here is from genome assembly GCA_000276965.1 of Thiovulum sp. ES. Lineage (NCBI taxonomy): Bacteria > Pseudomonadati > Campylobacterota > Epsilonproteobacteria > Campylobacterales > Sulfurimonadaceae > Thiovulum > Thiovulum sp. ES. Next base: position 1,694 of record AKKQ01000032.1, read on the forward strand.
ATTGCAATTTATAAATCTCTTGAATTGATTCGACTTTTGACAAAAAGCGGGGCAGAAGTCCGAGTAGTTATGAGTGAGAGTGCAAAAAAATTTATAACTCCGCTCACTTTTGAGACACTTTCACGGAATACAGTTTTACACGGAGAAAATGAAAATTGGAGTTCTGATTTAAATCATATTGCGGTTGGAAAATGGGCGGAAATTTTTGTTATTGCACCTGCGACTGCAAATACAATAAATAAGCTTTCAAACGGAATTGCGGACAATTTGCTTTTACAAACCGCTCTTGCTTTTGGAAATCGGGAACGAATTATTTCACCGTCGGCAAATACGAACATGCTTTTCAATCCTGTTACCGAAGCAAGTGTAAAAATGTTGAAAATTTCAGGATACACATTTGTCGGGACTCAAAAAAAGGAATTAGCTTGTCAAACTGAGGGCGACGGAGCTATGGCTGATCCGCTTCAAATCTTTTTTGCTACTGCTCGTTCGTTGTTAAAAGAGGAGTTTTGGGAAAATCGTCGAGTCGTGATTTCAGGTGGCGGAACAGTTGAAAAAATCGATGAGGTCAGATATATTTCAAATTTCTCTTCGGGAAAAATGGCTTCCGCAATTACTCTTGCACTCTATTTTCGTGGTGCTGATCCGTGTCTTGTTTCGACTCGTTTTCCAGAAGAATTACCAAACGAAGCTTGTAAAATTGATGTCCAGTCTGCCGATGAGATGAAACTTTACATTGAAGATAGTTTGAGAATTGCCAAAAAAGGAATTATGTCCAAACCAACTCTTTTAGATTCTTCAGAAGTGCGAAATATTCAAAAAACTCCGTATCTTTTTATGGCTTCTGCGGTCGCGGATTACAAGCCAAAATATCAGCAAAGTGGGAAATTGAAATCACACCAAATCGGGGAAAATTGGAATTTGGAACTTGTTGAAAATGTTGATGTTTTAGAAAGTCTTGATAAAAGCGGAACTGTTTCAGTTGGATTTAAAGCGGAAATGGACAGGGAGAAGAGTGAAGATTATGCTCGTGGAATGCTAGAAAAGAAAAATCTTGATTTTGTCTGCCTAAATATTTTAGAAGATAGTGGAAGTTTTGGCACAGATAAAAACCAAATTGACCTCATCAGTAAAAATGAGATTCTTAAACTTGATAGAGCAAATAAATTGGAATTGGCTTTAAAAATTTTACAAAAAGTTCAAAAATAAAGTTTCTTAAAAGTGTCTTTTTAACCTATATGTAAATATATTTAAGTTTTTATAAAGCTTTTTTATGTAATTATTCGCTTATCAAACTTAAATAAGGATTTGAAATGAATTTATCAAACTTAAAAATCGAAACTGTTTTCCTACTTCTTATCGGTGCTCTTTTAGCTGGTGTAGTTGGTGCAAAAATTGAGGGAATGTTTTTCTCAAGCAGTGCAATCAATGCAATTAATGATTTCTCAATCTATTCAATTGGTTTCTTAGTTGGCTTTGTTGTGCCAATGCTTTTTGGTCTCTTTTCCCAATTTTCAAACTCCCAAATTCACAAAATATAAAAATATCGGAGGACTCTTCTCCTCCGCAAAAATCACTTTTTTAAATGCTACAATTTCTCAAATTTAAGAAATATAAGGAGAAGTTTTGAAAAAAAGGTTTATTGAATTAAAACCGCATTTTGAAGAGTGGCTAAAAAACCAAAACACAAATAGTATTTATCCATCTGAAATTGCATATGTTTTAAAAAATATATATAAAAATTTTGGCTTAGATCACTTTTTAGAAAATCTTAAAAAAATAGAGTCCGAAAGTCTTGGTGAAGTTCTCCTTGAACTCCCTGATAAAACCCGAATAGTTTCAATTGAAAATTTAGATTCTGAAATATTAGCAAGTGCTATAAAACTTTTACAATCTGATGATGCTGTTGAGCTGGTTAGAGAAATTGAGTTTTATAACTCTACAAAAGCTCGTCAAGTCCTGCTACTTCTTGATATTGGCAACAAAGCTGAAATTGATACTCTATTAAAATATGAAGATGATCAAGCTGGTGCTTGGATGCAAACTGAATTTTTCTATGCTTTTGAGATGGAAAATATTAGTGATTCAATAAAAAGATTAAAAGAGTTAAAAGAGAGTGGTGAACTTCGAGAAGTTTATCAACTATTCATTGTCGATAGAACTTTTAAATATTTAGGGTATTTAGGAATTGATGATCTTCTAATTAAAAACCAAACTGATAAATTTAGTGATATCTTAAAAGAGACCAACAGAACCAAAGGGAATCTTGTTTGTGCGACTGATGATATTAAAACAGTTTCTCATATGTTTGAAGATTACAATATACAAGTTATTCCTGTTGTTGATAAAAAAGAGCGAATTATTGGAAGGATTACTTCAGATGATGCTTTTGAGATGATTGAAGAGATTACAACTGAACAAGTTTATAGCATGGCAGGAGTAAATGATGATGTTGAAGAGGAATCAAATTTAACTGAAATTATAAAAAGTCGTGCTTACTGGTTAGGGATAAATTTACTAACTGCAATTCTTGCTTCGCTTGTTATCGGAATTTTTGACTCGACTCTACAAGCTCTAATTCCTCTCGCAATTCTTATGCCTATTGTTGCATCAATGGGTGGAAATGCTGGAACACAAACTCTTACGGTCGTTGTTCGTCAAATTGCACTTGGTGAAATTGAGAATGGCGAAGGTCGTGAAATTATAAGGAAAGAGGTGATTGTCTCTATTTTTAATGGTCTGATATTTGCAGTTGTTATTTCAATAATAACTTTTTTCTGGTTTGGTCAATACATGCTTGGAGTCGTTATCGGAATTTCAATGATTGTGAATCTTTTTGTTGCTGGTTTTTTTGGTTCAGTTATTCCCCTAACTTTAAGAAAATTAAAAATTGATCCTGCGATTGGTTCAACTGTTTTACTAACAACAGCTACCGATATTTTTGGATTTTTTGTTTTTCTTGGACTTGCAACACTCTTACTATTTTAAAATTGTCGGAAAAAATCCGACAAACTTAACGGGAAAGAGTTTTTAAAGCATCTTTGATAATCTGCTGGTGAGTTCCTGAAAGATTTTCAACAGCTTTTAAAATATTATTTCGTGCAAATCCGAGTTCTAGCAGTGCATCGAGTGCTAGATTTTTTTCAGAATTCTCAGAACTTCCAGATAGATTTAGTTTTTCTTTCATAAAAGTCAATTCCGTTAAAATCTTTTTTGCACTTTTCAGTCCGATTTTTGGAACTTTTGTTAAACTCTTTTCGTCTCCAGTCTCAATAATTCTAAGAAGTTCGCTCTCTGAAAGAGTCGAAAGAATTGCAAGAGCAACTTTTCCACCAACTCCAGAAATTTTAATAAGTTCTTTAAAAATATCTTCACGACTTTTTTGAAGAAAACCAAAAAGCTCTATACTATTTTCACGAATAATTTGATGAACATAGAGATATATTTTCTGATTTTCCTCGACCTCATCACTATCAAAAATTGAAGTAAAAACCTCGTAGATAAGACCATTTACATTTACTTGGAGAGAGTTTGGAAAAACAGACCGAACAACTCCTTCAAGTCCAACTATCAATCTTGTATCTCATCAAGAGTTTTTGTGATGATTTGATACTGGTTATCTTCAAATTTAACTTTTTCGATTTTAAAGTTTGCAATTCTGTCGCCCTCATGAACAAGTTTTTCAAGCATCTTTTTAGGATTTACAAGTTTAAATTGAATTCTGTTGTAACCTTTCCAAGAATCATGAACAGTAACTTCCGCTTCAAAAATCGCACCTTTTAGACTCTCAAGTTTCTCTTCAAGAACTTCAATTTCATCTTTTTTCTCTTTTAACTCATCTTTCATCTCTTTGTAATTTTCGAGAAATTCTTGAGTTTTACTCATATATTCCGAGAGAGTTTTTGGCGGTTCTACATCGTGTTCTTGAAATTTTTTCATTCTCTTTGTGGCATGTGTAAATGCTTTTCGAGTCTCCATAACTTTTTCCAAATCATCTTTGAGAACTCTCTGCAATTTCTCAATACTTTGATTTGTCTCTTCAAGCTCACTTCTTGTCTCTTCAAGTTCATTTACACCATCTTTATAACCTTCTAAATCAACAACGATGAGGTTTTCAGAACCAACAATATTTCTAATTTCAACGGTTTTGCTACTGTAAATTTTAAGGTGAGAGTGCATGTTTCCAATCTTGATCTCTCTTGCTCGAATAATTCCGCCAACAGCATCTTGAATTTCAGCAACTTCTGCTTCAACAACACCTGCTTCCAATCTTTTGATCTTTGCAATTTCTGCTTTTACCAAACCTTTGTGAATAGCAATATTTGCCTCTTTTGCAATGATTTTACTAGAACGATTTGTTTGCCCGTTAATTGTTGCAGAGTTTGCTATTACAACAGAATTTTCACCAGTATTTCCATCAATATTTAGAGTTGAAACTGTAACACGAACTCCCATTCCAACAGCATCTTTTTGTGCATCTGTTTCTGTAACATCAATTGTTACATCTCTATCAAGTCCTGCATCAACACTACCAGAACCTTTAAAAGAGAGACTTCCTGTTTCAACACGATCTTCGATGTCATACTCTTCTTTCTCTTTGTTGAAAATTACATTTCCATCTTTTTTTGCAAAGTATTCAAATGTTTTTTCGGAATCAACAACTTTTATATTTGAAGAAGTTCGGAATTCTGGTTTGTGTTCAGCGATAGGTTTTTTCGCTTTGATAATTCGACCTCGAGTATCTCGACCAGCTTTTCCGTTAAGTGGTTTTGTGTATCGAATAAGTAATTCACCCTCTTTTACGGCGATGATAAAACCTCTTTTCGAGTGATCTATTTTTCCTTCATCATCTTTCTTTCGTTTATCAAATTCTTCTCGATATACAAAATCAAGCCTATCATTGACTTCAGGAATTAATTCAACTCCGTTTGCAACTTTAAAAGAAATATCTTCTGGAATAACAGCAACTCCTTGTTCTACAAAATCTTTAATTTTGTTTCTAAAATCACTCTCTCGTAAATTGATCATGATGCCATTCATAATTTTCTTTTTATTTATAAATTCAATCATGTCTCTTTCAAGAGTATTTGCATAATTAAATTCAGAACCTTTTTCAATCAAAAACTTAACATGAACAAATTTTGGATCAGCAACAAGATGTGTAACACTGTTTTTAAATGGATCATCGTAATCATCTTTTGGATAAATCCGAATTTTATACATTTGTCGATAGTCAATTTGATCGTTAGCAAACTGTTCATCTTTATCAAGCCGTTTTAAGAGACCACCATCAAGTTCGACCCAATCACTATCATTTATTCCATTGTTTAACTCAAAAGTCCTGACAGCTTGGATACTAAAGTCTAGTCGCTCAGGTTTTGTGGAATACTCTTTTGCAACACTGTTAAGATATTTTGTAACATCACTTGTTTCAGTAACAATATCTTCAACAAAATCAGAAAGATTTTTCTTCGCCATTTTTACCCTTTAAAATTTCTGTAAAAAAAACTATTAAGGTTTAATTTACATTTTTTTATTATATTAAATGCTTTATTAACATCGGCATTTATCTCTATTCCATCTCTTGATTTATGAATCACATTTTACAAAATTTGCCAATTAACTCTTTTTCGCTTCTAATTTTTCGGTCAAAAAAGAACTGATCAAATCCACGATACTCATTTTCTCCAACTTTCTCTTCGATTAGAATTTTCAAATTTTTGCTATGCTCTTTTTTAAATTTTTCTGATTTTTCCGCGATGAGGTTCTCAACTTTTTCAAATCGCTCTTTTACAACTTTTGAATCAATCAATTTCATTTTTGCTGAAGGTGTTCCATCTCGTCTGCTGTATCTAAAAAGGTGAATGTGAGTTAGTGGAAATTTGTTCAAATTTTGAAAAGCATTCTCAAAAATCTGATCTGTTTCTCCACCGTGTCCAACAATAAAATCAGTTCCAAGTGCAAAACCTTTTTGAGATAATTCTTGAAAAAGTGCCAAGTCTTTCTGAAGTCTATTCCGTCGGTTCATAATTTTTAACATTTTGTCATCTGTGTGTTGTAAAGCGATATGAAGATATTTCCCAAACCAAGGTTCGTCTAAGATTTCAAAAAACTCTTCTCCAATTTGAGATGGCTCTACACTTCCGAGTCTTATTCTCTCAATTCCTGAAACTCTTGAAATATTTTTTAAAAGTTTCGCAAGAGAGTTTCGCCCATCGCCAAAACTACCAATATTTGTCCCTGTTAAAACAACCTCTTTAAATCCATTTTGTGCAATTTTTTGAACTTGATTTAAAATGTGATTTTCATTGTAACTTCTCGATTTTCCACGGACTGATGGAATTATGCAGTAGGAACAGGAAAAGTTACAGCCCTCTTGAATTTTTACAAATGCACGAGTCCGACCAAAAAAGTTTGTAACAACTGTCTTGTCAAAAAATTCCAAATTTCCAATCTCTGAAAAACTCTCTTTTTGTAGAATTCCTGAAATATTCTCTTTTTCAGAAGATCCAAAGAGCGAATCAACTTCACCATTTTCAAGCAGATTTTTCCCTAAATTTTTAACTCCACAGCCAGTAAAAATAATTTTAGATTTTGGAAAATCCCGTTTAGTCTTTCGGACAAATTGACGAACATTTGAGTCGGCACTATTTGTAACTGTGCATGAATTTACAACTATAAATTGGGCATTTTCTATTTCGGATACTTGCTGGAAATCTCCTAAATTTTGACTCATAACTTCTGTGTCAAAAATATTTGTTCGACATCCAAAAGTTTTAAAAAATACTTTTTTGATTTTAAATTCTCTTTTTCAAAAAGTTTAGCGAAAAATTAAGAGGTTTTACCGCCAGAAAAAACTAGCGATAAAAATTATAAAATATTATGAAGCGATCTCTTCTACATCAATTTCAAAAAGTGCTTTTAGCTCTTCATCAACCTCTTGCTCTTGTTTCTGTTCTCGATATTGAGACTGACCATTACTACCATCTTCATTAAATTTGAAACTAGCATTTTCGAGTCCAACATTTACAAGCTGAGTTCTCAATTCAAGTTGATTTGCCGAAAGAATTCCCATTGTTTGAGCATTTCCAGAGAGAGAAATTTTCACACTATTTCCTCTTTTAAAAATATCAACTTCAATTTCACCGAGTCGCTCAGGATTTAAAGTGAGACTCATTTTTTGGAAAGGGTGTTTGTAGTTTTCAACTTGTTGCTGTAAATTTGTCGCAAGATGCCGACTCATAATTTGAGCTTCACCAATTTTCAATTGAACTCGACCTTTTTCAACACTAGAAATTGCACTCTCTTCAGAAATTTCACCAAATCCAGTTTCTGAAACTGTTTCGGTTGCTGTTCCAAGAATATCTTTCATCTCCTCTTTTGTGAAAAGCGAACTTACAAATTCAGGAGTCATGGAGAGAGATTTTCCAACTTTTTCAGCCATAGCTAAACTTTTTGTTGGAACTTCAACTTTTTGGTCAGCGACCTCATCGATTTTTAAAATGTCTGACAGCGATTTATTTCCTGCTGAAAGGTTTAAAGATGATTTTTCATTTTGTGGAGTCTCTTTTGTCTCAAGAGCTTTTCCTGAAAGAATAGAAGCCAAATCAAACTTTTGAGTTTCAGCAGTTCCACTTGTTTTAGTTGCCGATAAATTTTCAGGAATTTGGTCTGTGAAATTTGTTCGCTTAATTGCTCGATTATTGTTTCGCTGTAAAAGTTCGGAAGTTGAGTGTTGGCTCACAACCGCTTTTAATGAATTTGCCTCACTCTGAATTTGAACACCACCCTGTTTCACACTTTCAGAATTCAAATCAAATTTTATATCTTTTAATTTAATACCTTTACTTTCAGCAAGTTGAGAAAGACCTCGAAGAGTTTGCGGAATCTCCTCGCCTTTTGTACCCTGTTTTAATAATTCTGTTTTTAAAAATTCTTTTGCTTTATTAATAACGACTAAAAAATCTTGGTCGCTTTTTGGCTCAACTCCACCACCAAAATTTAATCCAAAAACAACATTCTGTTTCGATGAGGTCTCTGTGGCTAATTTTTCATCGCCTTTTAAAAATTGGAAACTCTCTTTTAAAAACTCTTTATCGTCTTGAAATAGTTCCTGCAAATTATCAAAAATTGCATCTTTGGATATTTTACTCTCTCCTTTTATTCCTGCACTCTCATCAATTGATGCTAGGATTTTGGAGAATTGCGAACTTTCGCTCTCTATTGCTTTCGTGCTTTTTCCACTTTGGGAGGTGGATTTTACACTTTCGGAAGATAATATTTTCTCTAACATAATTTTCCTTTCAAAAAATAATCTCTTAGAAGATCGGGGAGTTTTTCAATATGTTAAAAGTTTTTCCGTGTCGGAGAGATTCCGACAAAAAGTCTTACATAAAACTTGTGTAGCCCATTGTTTGGAGAGTTTCTCTCATTTTAGAGAGTTTTTCAGTTGTGTGAAGTAGTCCATTATTTTCAGTAAATTCAAGCATGTCATCAAAAATCTTCTCCAATTTATCACGAGTTCCGTGAAATTTAGGTAGAACTTTCATTTTAATTGCAAAGTCAAAAGCTTCTCGACCATCTAAAAATGGGAAAAGAGAGTTTTCAGAATTATAAATAAAAGAGATGATTTCATCAAAAACTCGGTATCCAAATTTTAGAGATTGTGGAAGAAGTGAATTTATTTGCTCCAAATCGTCGTGATACTGCTGTGCAATTTCAATAAAGACCTCATCTTTCATAATTTGAGTATAAAAACTATTGTTTATAAAATCTTTTCTAATTTTTTTCTTAAATTCTGTCGGAATAATAATTTCACTCTCGCCATGTTCCTCTAAAAATCCGATGTAATCTTTAAAATCCCCGACATCAAATTCAATTGTAAAAGCACGATCAAGAACTTTTGGCGAAAAAACATGAGTCGTCTCATCAATATTTACACTTCCTACAAAATATAAATTTGGTGGTAACTTGATTTCTCGCGGAACTCCCTGCTGTCTCACTTTGTTACTCATGCTATTGTGAAGTTGTATTGCCTGAGTTGTAAATCCATCTTCGTCTCTTTTAGACTCAAGAACACTTAAAAAATCTGCAAAATAGTATTCTACTCGTGCTAAGTTCATCTCATCAAAAAGCACAAAGTATGGATTTTTTGTGTCGTCAATCGCTCTAACAATTAACTCCAAAAGTGGAGTGGTTTGATACTCTTCCGCAAGTGGATTATAAAATCCAAGTAGTGATTTTGAATCCCTAAAATCTGGACGAATTGGCACAAAAATAGAGTTTTCAGGCTGAAATGCTCTTGTAAAATTTTCAAAAATCTTTGTCTTTCCAATTCCACTAATTCCCGCAAGAATTACAAAACCTTTACTTTTTAAACCGTTGTAAAATGAAGATTTAGTCTCATCTTTTAAAAATAGATCACCAAAAACCGCATTCATATTTACATCATTTTTATTTTTGTTTTGATTTGAATGAATTTGACTATTTAACTCAATATTATTTATCTTACTTTTCTCTTTATAAACAAAATCATTTTTCTTATTTTCAAGAACAAATGGATATTGATTTGCAATCTCTTTAAATTTATCTTTAGCTTCTGAAATCGTGGCAAATAAAAAGTTTTCTCTTGTTAAATATTTTTTAAGCTCTTCTAAACGATATTTTAAATTTCTATCAACAACATTGTAATCATTCACATTTACACTTAATGATAATTCAAGTTCTAATTCTAAATTTCGCTTTACATCGATAACAAAATATTGAGAGTGATACCAATCGTTTTTATGAGGTGCCATCCAAATGTGATCTGGTCCAATCTTTCTTACAATTGTTAAATATTCTCTTTTAAAGCTTTCGATTTTCTCTTCAAACTCTACTATTGTCAATGTTTCAATCTCCTAAAGTTTAATCAAGAAAATATTCTATCAGAATCCTATTTTATAGATTAATTGATTCTGAACCTTTAAAAACTTAAGGTATTCATTTTTCTCTTTCGGTAGAATTTGTCAAAAAAGGGAAGCAGTGAAAAATTTTGAACCAACACTACGACAAATTGACGATTACAACGGGACAGCGACAAAAGAGAAAAAAAGAATTATTAGGAATGTAATTCTTGGATTGATTATTGCGGGTGGAATTTATTCTGGTTTTTACAACTATTTCAATTCAGTTGAAGACCAATTACCTCAAACAGCAAATTTAATTGAAAGGAACTTTTAAATGTTTAAAAAGGTGAATATTTTAAAGGATAAAATCTCTGTTTCAAATGCGGATTTTTCAAGAGCAATAAATTCAAAGACAGATTTTGGAATTACAATTGATGAAAAAATTGTTTTTGAGAAAAGTGAAAATGATATTTTAGTTTTTTGGGGTCGAGCAAATTTGGTAGCAAAAAATCAGATTCTTGGTGCAGATTATGGAGTTGCTATGACTTTTGTAACTGTTTCGATTGATTTATCAAAAGCTTGGGATCGGATTGTTGAATTGAATAAGAAACATGCATTTTACGAAGACGATTCTTCTGAAGGTATTGATGTTTTTCATGATGAGAAAATTGAAAAAATCAGTTGGTATGGAGTTGAGTTTGATGTAAAGCCAAGAGATATTGCGGACGAACTTGAGAATTTTGCGGACGGATATATTATTGGAATTGAAACAGAAGAGCCGTATCGTTTTGATGGAATGGGATTTTTAAATCATGTTGATTTAGAAAAAAGTCAAAATCACCTTTTTGAATTTGCGAAAAACAAAATTTCTGAAAAAATTGAAAATGAAAAAGCGGAGTATAAGGAATATGGTTTTAGTTTTGAGGAGATGGAAACTTTAGAGTTTTTTGGAATTGGAAACCCATTTGAGACGAAATAGACTTGTTTTATTTTTTGTGAAAAGATATTTGAGATTTGATCGGGAACAGCCGTTTATTTCTCTTTCGGCAATTCTTGCTTTTATCGGAATTGCACTCGGTGTGATGGTTTTGATAATTGCAATGTCGATTATGAACGGTTTTGACAAAGAGCTACAAAGAAAACTTTCAATCATGAATTATCCGCTAACAATTATTTCGTACAAGTCAAACTTTGTTAGCGATGAGGTCTTGCAAAGTGTCAAAAAAGATTTGCCTGAACTAATTTACAGTCCGTATCTTGTTTCAAGTATTGTTACCAAATTTGGTCAGGAAATGAATGGCGGATTTCTTTTTGGAATCGATTTTAATGAAGAGAAGAAGATAAATCCAGTTGTGCAAAAATCGTTGGAAAGTGCAAAAGAGGAAAGTAAATATTCTGTTTTAATTGGAGAAACTCTACAAAATAAGATGGGAATTGGTTCGGGTGAAAAACTGACATACATTTTTACAGAAATTGATCCAACTGGATTACTTTCAACTCCAAAAATCAAACGATTCAAGATAATTTCGACTTTCACTTCAGGACTCTCATCTTACGACGAAAGTTACAGCTACACATCGCTACCTGCTATGCAAAGAATTTTAGGGCTTAAAAACAATCAATATCACGGAATTCATATTTTTTCCGAAAATCCGCAAATTGACAAAGAGAAAATTTTAAAAGTTCTTCCAGACGGCTATAAAATTGTGGGCTGGTGGGAACAAAATGGAAATCTATTTTCTGCTCTTGAAATGGAAAAACGAGCCTTATTTATAGTTCTAATGCTTATAATTCTTATAGCTTCTGTGAATATTATTAGTTCGTTACTTATGACGGTGATGAATCGGCGAAGCGAAATTGCACTACTTGTTTCAATGGGTGCGACTGAAAAAGAGATACGGCGAATTTTTCTATATTTAGGAATTGCAATTGGAATCGGTGGAGTATTTTTGGGAATTGCACTAGGATTTTTTGGAAACTTTGTTCTTTCAAATTTTGACATTATTTCACTACCTGCGGATATTTACGGTAGTTCAAAATTGCCACTCGATTTAGGTATTTTTGACTTTAGCTCAATTGTTCTTGGAGCATTTGTGATTGTTGTGCTTTCCGCAATTTATCCATCGTATCGAGCGGGAAATATTGACATTATCAAAGTTCTAAAAAATGAATAGTTTTGATAAAATTCACCATATTTTTTTAAAAGGATGTATGAAAAATGAGACAATTTTCGTTAATTAGTTCAGCGGTAGCTTTAACAATTTTTTCAGGTTGCTTTGGCGGTGAAAAAGATTGTGATTGCGAAGAAAAACAGCCACAAAATATTGAAAAAGAGACAAAAACAGTTGAAAAATCTTCTGAGCCTCTTATGGAAAAAGCAAAAGCAAATGGCTTAAAAGCTCTTCCTGAAACTGAAAAAGAGGTTTTAGCTCTTGTTGAAAACCCAAATAATAAATTCAATGATGCAAAAATTGAATTGGGGAAAAAATTATATTTTGAACCAAGAATTTCAAAAAGTAATCTAATCTCTTGTAATACTTGTCATAATTTGGCAACAGGTGGAGTTGATGGAGTTGCTGCAGCAATTGGACACGGTTGGACTGCAAACCCACACCATTTAAATTCACCAACTGTTTATAATGCCGTTTTTGCTGATAGACAATTTTGGGACGGTCGAGACCCAGATTTAGAAAAACAGGCACAAGGTCCTATTCTTGCTGGTCCAGAAATGGCTTCGACTGTTGAAATTGTTGTTGATACAATCAAATCAATGCCAGAGTATGTTGCAGAATTTGAAAGTGCCTTTGGAAGTTCTGAAGTTACATATGAAAAAGCAACAGCGGCAATTGGTGCATTTGAAAGAACTCTTGTTACAAGAACTCGACTTGATGACTACTTGAATGGAGATGCAACAGCATTAACTGGAGAAGAGAAAAAAGGTTTAGAAACTTTTATTGACAAAGGTTGTGTATCTTGTCATAACGGTTATGCTCTTGGTGGAAGTATGCAACCATTCCCAGCGATTGGAAAATTTAAATATGCCGATTTAGGTGATTTTGCTGGAGATACGAACGGAATGGTTAAAACTCCAACTCTACGAAATATTCTTGAAACTGCTCCATATTTCCACAACGGTGCAACTTTTGATATTTCTGAAACTGTAAAAATCATGGCAGAAACTCAACTTGGAACAGAACTTTCTGGCGATGAGGTTTCTAGTATTGTTGCATTCTTCGGAGCTTTAGAGGGTGAAAAAATGGAAGTTACTTATCCAATTCTTCCTGCTTCAACTGCGACAACTCCAAAACCTGATGTTAAATAGGGAATAGATTTGGTAGTTTTTGCAATTCTACTAGAGTCAATCGCATCAATTATTGGTGGGGTGATGTTTGCTTATATGCTAGTTGTAATTGCGGGGGCTGTTTTGACTTGGGTCAATATTGACCCCTACAATCCAATTATGCAAGTTGTAAAAAGATTGACAGAACCAGTTTATGCATATATTCGAGCAATCATTCCAACTACTTTTAGTGGGATAGATTTTGCACCAATTATTCTGCTTATTGCAATCCAATTTGTGCAAACCTTTATTGTTCAAGTTCTCTATCACTTAGCAAGTGGATTTCGTGGGTAAAGAACAATTTTGTATTGTCGATTAAAGTTTTAAATTAAAAAGAGGAAATCATGGTTAAAGTTGAAATGGAAAAACTTTGTGGTTGTGCAAAGAGAAATGGAATTAAACAAATCCAAGAGTTTTCAGATAAAGAGAGTGCTTTAAAAGAGGCAAATGAACTTGTTTCTGAAATGAACGAAACTTTTTGTCAAAAACACTCTTTTTCTGTTGTTGAAAATAGTGATACTGAAATAGCAATCAAAATGTCTTCAAATAGATAATCTTTTTTGTCGGAATTCTCCGACAAAATTCCTAAATTAGAAAATTCCTACCGTTTTTAACGATACTGCTGTAATTGCTAATTGATATAGAATTTGAGTAACATCTTTTGCTATATTTGTATATGATGAGGTTTCAATTTTTAGCGGAACAACAATTATATCTCCTGTCTCAACCTCTGAACCAAATCCAAAAAGAAAACCTGTTTCATATTTTTGTGCTTCACCGTTTGGATGAACGATATAAATATTATCAATATCCGCTTTGTGATTTAATCCTCCAGATTTGTCTAAGTAATATTCAATTTCTGTTTGATTTTCAAAGAAGAAAGTGTTTGGATTTAAAACTTCACCAATTACAGAAACAGTCTCTATTTTTGTAGGAATATGTAAAGAGTCTCCATTTTCAAGTAAAAAATTTCGTTCATTTTCAATATCAATAGAAACACGACCGTTTGGTTCAAAATCTCTCATTTCTGCAACAAGAGAATCTATTACTTTTAAGATTCCTAATTTTTCGCCTTCGCTTTCACCTACTGATTTTGGCTGAGAAAGTAAATAGAGAGAATCGTTTTTTAATTTTCTAACACTACTTTCAAGTTGTTTTTTTTGTAAATTTTTAATGGAATTTCTTGTAAAAACAGCTCCACGGAAAAAAGCAGTTGGCAAAAATCCTCCAGCTCTATCAATTAGGGTCTGTAAAGTATCGCCTTTATTTATGACATATTCTCCAGGAAATCGAACTTCTCCAGAAATTTTTACAGTCTCCTTATCAAGCCAATTTGGAATTCTAAAAATAGAGACCTCATCATACTCTTGAATTTGAAAATTTTCTTCCATCGCTTCAGATAGAGATTTTTCAATCACTTTATATTTTCGTTCCCCATCTTCAACCCAATATCTGACAACTTCAAATTTTTCAAAATATGCCTCTTGTTTAAGACCTTTTGCCATTTTGATTAGTTTGTTTATGTCAGTATTTTCATCAATTTGAAATGTGCCTGAATTTAAAACTTGTCCAAAAATAGAAGCCGTTTTAGGTTTTTCCCGTTCAAGTTTGTCAAAAAATACGATTTCATCAAAAGGCTGTAATTCAAAATTCGTATCTTCTTGAATATCTAAAAAAAGAATTTCAACATTTTCCCGAAGATTTCGCGAAACTTTAACTTCATTTGAAAGAGAAATTCTGGTTCGTTTTCCATCTTGAAAAATTTCAGATTTGAATTTTATGAATTTTTTTAGGTCGCCAAGTTTCATATTTTTGAAAAACTGAAAACGACCACTTTCTGAAACTACTTTTCCTGAGACATAAATATACGGAGACTCTTTCAATTCTGCCTTATTGAAAATATAAATTTCGTCGCCGTGTTGTAATTCCAAATCAAAACTATTTTCCAAAACTTCGGAAATTGAAAAAGGAATCATTTCGTCTGAAAAACTTTCTCGATTATGTCGCTTGAGAATTGCAAAATTAACTTCTGTATTTTTTAAGAAATTGTTTTTTTCACTTTGTAAAACTTGAGAAAGTTGCAAACCGTTATAAAATCCTCGCTCCCCATTTCTCAAAACATTTCCGTAAATATAAATTGTTTCGCTCTGATTTAAATTTATAGGAAAAACCGTGATGAGGTCGCCGTTTTGTAATCTCAAATTTTCATTTAAATCAATCTCTTTTACAACTCTTTTATTATTTTCAAGTCGAGAAAGTTTTGCAATTTTGTCATTTCCTGTTGGTGAAATTCCGCCACAAAGTGAGAGCAATTTTTGTAGGTTTTCATCTTTTTGTAATTCAAAAATTCCACTTTTTTGAACTTCTCCAACTATTGAAATAGACTTTTCAGATTTTCCAACAAGAATAACATCGCCATTTTGCAGGGGATACTCTGCATCTAACTTATCTCCATCAAGCATAAGTTTATAGAAGTCAAAACTCCTCGCCATTTTTTTATTTCCATTTGGAAGTAGTTTTATATTTCGCAAAGAGCCATTTTCAGAAATTCCACCAACAATAACAAGAGCATCTTTGATTGAAGAGAAAGCAGGGATATTGTAAATTCCTCCATTTTGAACTTCTCCCGCGACAGTGATTTGAATTGGAGTTGTTTGAACAATATTTATACTTGCTTTTGAGTTTTTGTAAGTTTTTTCAAGTTTGTTTTTTAAATTATTTTTTACTTCATCAAATCTCATATTTTTGACATAAAAAGCTCCAATTCCATCAAGATTTAAATTTCCATTTCGATCGACTTTGAGTTCTAAATTTAAACTTTTAGCACCATAAACCCAAATTGAAAAAACATCATTTTTATTGATTCTGTAATGATCAGGAATCGGTATCGTGTCTAAATTTGCACTATTTTGATTTGCAAAAAAACTATCTCCAAATCTTTTTAACTCTTCATCTTTTTGTTTAATTTGCTTTTCATCTCTTTCTCGAACAACTTCATTATCGTTTTTATATTTAAACACAAAATTTTTCATACTTGAAGAATTTTTTGTCTCAATTTTATTTTCTTCAGAAAGAGTGATATTTTTTTCAAGTGAAACAGTCTCTTCAGAAACTATTTTATTTTCAATTTCCTGTTTTTCAAACTTCTCGACCTCATCGCTATTTTTCATAGAAGCTAATTTTTCTTGCAACTCTTCTGGCGAACCATATGCCGAAATTTCATCAATTGTAAAAGAGAAAAGTGAAACTGTAAAAATTGTAAAGAGTAGAATTTTTTTCATATTAGAAAACTCCTAAATTATAAATTAGACCAAAACGGGCAAATCCGTATTTTCGGTCAAATTGTGTTTGTGTGTATTCATTGTAAAGATACGGAACATCGCTGTTCATCTGTTGAAACATAATTTTTCCACCTGCAAAAAATGAGAGCTGTTTTGAAATTGGAAAAGTCATAACACTTTCTATATTATGACTGCTGTTTTCATAATCCAAATTTGAATCTCGAGACATTTTGTAATAGTCATAATTGAACTCAAAAACAAAATATTTAAATTCTGAAATTAGCGAAAAACCTAAATTTAAAGCTGTTTCGCTACGACTCAAATCTGTTTTTAAAGAACTCGGAACTAAGTCAGAGGGTGAAATCTCAATATCTGTTGAAATATCTGTAAAAATATATGCTGAATAAAAATCTAAAACTGTTTTTTTGCCAACTCGATTTCCAAACAAAAATTTCAAATAGTAACTATCTGCACTCATGTTTTTTGTTGTAAATTCAGGAAGAAGAAAATTTCCATTTGAATCTGTAATATAAATTTGAGTTTCATCTTGATAGATTTCTCCATTCTCTCCATGAGTTTCATCTTGATAGATTTCTCCATTCTCTCCAATTGCATAACTGTCATCTATTTTTTTGACAAAAGAGTTCATCAACTTGTAATTTGAAATTGTGATGTCTTCAGCTGAATTTTGTCGAAATCCAAAATCAACAGAGACTGATTTAAAGAATGAATAGTTGTTACTGTAAAGTTGAAAACGATTCCAAAAATCAATTCGCGAATTCTTCAGATTTGAACCTGCATATTCTATATTTTGATACGAATATTTGAAAAAGATAGAGTCTCGTTTTGACAATCCGTATCCAATCCGCCCTTCAAATCCGTTCATATCCCCAAAAGTAGTTCCAAACTCTTCAAGCCCATCCATTTCAGTTGAACGAATATTAAAAATATCAACGGTTTCATTAGTTTGCAAATTTGAAACTTGAGCATTTATCCAACCATTTGGCAAGACAAAAGAGTGATTATCTAAAACTCCATAGTTCATCATTTTTTCGTTTTCCGCAAAAAGTGAAATTCCAAAAAAGAGAAAAAGTATTAAGATTTTGTTTGGCAATTTATCTCCAATTTTTTCAGAATTTTAACTAAGTAGTTACATCTAAAATGTTGTTTGGAGAAAAAGAGTAAAGCGGTTCAATATCTTCAGAAACAAGTCGAATAGAAATATCTAAATCTTTTGGCAAATCACTACTGTTTATAGTGTTATTTAAAAATTGTGCGGTTTTTTCAAAATTGACTTCTAGATTTAGACTTGTTTCACCACCGTAGTAAATTACTTTACCTTTCATTGGTCCAAGAAGTTCAAAAGCAGCATAAAAATCGAGACTACGAACCTCCTCTTTGCCATCTTTATCTCTCTCTTTCCGTCCATATTTGTATTGAAACATTCCGCTTCGATCTTCGTAAGTAACAGGAATTGAAATAACATTATTCTCCATTGACAAAAGTAGGTGATTTAAGAAAGTGAATTCTTCTCGTGAAGAGCTTGATGCCATTTGAGAAACGAGTTCGCTTTTAAATTTACTTTCAAAAGAAGTTCCAAAATTTTGGGAAAAAGAGTTTAAGACTTTTTTGCATCAAGGTAAGCATAATCTCTAATTTGATTAAAAAAAGCGGGTTGTTTGATGAGGTTTTTAACAACATGTTTCTCACCCCGTTTGTGTGTAACTTCGCCCCAATATTTCATTCCAGGTTCTAAAAGTTTCTCACTTTCTGCAAAACTTTTTTGTCCATTCATTTGCAAAAGATAACTTGCTGGATTGATTCTTTGGAGGATTTCCATCGTGATTGGTAGTTTTGATCCAAACTTTACAAGCCCTGCTCGGCTACTCTGTTCGGCTTCAATTCTATCCATCTGTTTGAGTTTGTTCATTGGAAAAAGAGTGTCAAATTTCAAAAAAGCTCCCTCTTTTTTCAACTATTTTAACAATTTAGAGAAACTTTTTTTGTTAAACCGTTAAACACTATTTTGGATACAATTACCAAACTGTATAAAAAATATCGCAAGGTTGAGAGGAACTTAATGAATAGTGTCTTAGACTCTCTTGAAAATGAAGAATTTGATTTAGATGAATTAATAAGCTCTCACTCTGATAAATCTGAAGAAGACAAAACTTCAATTGAAGAGTTTGAAAAGGGTGAAGTTGATGAGTTTGAAGATTATATTTATGAAGATGATGAAGAACCAATAGTTATTCCAAGTGAAGAAGATTTTGAAGAGAGTTTAATACCAATTTCTATAGAGAAAGAAGAGATAAGTATTAACGATTTTGCTCAGATAGTTTTGAGTGAAATTGAGAAAAGAAAACTTCCTCCAACCCCCAAAAATTATAAAATCTATTTTGAAGAGCTACTTGTATCACAAACAGAAGCTTTTCAGGAAGAATTAATTGAAATTTTAAATAAAGAGAATATTGGTGAGAGTGTTGAAGATAAATTAAAAATAGAAGATGATATTCATAAATCGCTACAATTAACTGAACAGATTTTAAGTGTAACATCAAAAGCTCACACAAATCTAAGAATTATGAAAAATATCGTTTATAAAAGAGAGCAGGAGCTAAACAGCCGAAAAACTCGAGATGTAATTAAATTGATGAAATTTGATTTAAATAAGCTTGATGGAATTCTCGATAAACAGAGCGAAAGCATGAAAAAACTTTATGGTCGAAGTGTTGATGTTGTAAATAAAATTCATGATCACACTGAATATGATCGAACATATGGGATTTACAACAGAAGACATTTTGTAATAAATTTGAAAAATGAAGTTGAGAAGATGAAATTTTTTGGCTATGACTCAACTGTTGCTCTTTTAATTCCTCATAAAACCTTGACTCCACAAGTCATTTCAAAAAAAATAGCATCTGTAATTCTAAAAACAATCTCAAAAATTCTAAAGCAGGAATCTAGGCATAGCGACACTGTTGCATATTATGGAAATAATATTTTTGGTTTTATGATGAGTCATCATAACTCTGATGAAGCAGAAGTTCGTTTGAAAAAAATTCTCTATGCTTTTAGAGAGAGTTCGCTTTTTGTTGCAGGTCGTGAAGTTGAAATCAAAGTTAAAATTGGTGTTGCACAGTTAGACACATCGAAAAAGATTGAAACATCACTTTTACAGGCTCTTGAAGCTTTAAAAATAGCAAATAGAGACGAAAACAGAACTTATATTATTTCTCATTAAGGTAAAAAACTTATTTGGCTGAATTTAAATTAAAAGAGATTGAAAAAATACTTGGATACGAATTTAAAGACCCGACTCTAATTGAAGAGGCTTTTACTCACAAAAGCTCAAACAAACCTTTCAATAATGAAAAATTAGAGTTTGTCGGCGATTCTATTCTCAATTTTACAATGGCAATGTATCTCTATCGCAAGTATTCCAACTTAAATGAGGGTGAGCTTTCTCGACTCCGTGCATCCCTTGTTAGTAAAAAAGGCTTGTTGAAAATTGCTGAGAATTTGAGAATTGGTAAATATCTACTTATTTCAGAAGCAGAGGAAAAAAACAGCGGTCGAATTAAAAAATCACTTCTTGCTGATTCTGTTGAATCGATTATTGCTGCTATCTATCTTGACTCACAAGATATGGATCTAACTCAACAATTTATCACAAAACAGTATGAAGCGGTCTATCCAGATATGTCTTTACAAACAATGTTTTGCGATTACAAAACTGTTTTGCAAGAGATTACACAAGCAAAGTACGGAACAATTCCCGAATATAGAGTTCTCTCAACTGACGGACCAGATCACGAAAAAATCTTTGAAGTTGGTGTTTTTATTGCAGATGAGATGTTTAGTCGTGCTTTTGGAAAATCAAAAAAAGATGCTGAACAGCAGTGTGCAAAAAAGACAATTGAAGATTACGAAGAAGCTTTAGAAATTTCAACATGATTTAAAAAATTATATTTTGGGATTAGATTATTTTATTATTCTTTAATTTTTCTTTCTAGTCTCCATTTTAAAAATTTTTGGTAAAATCGAGAGCATATTG
>AKKQ01000033.1 GCA_000276965.1 Thiovulum sp. ES
ATGGCGAGGTCTCCGTCGCAAATTATTGATGAAAATAATATAGTCTGGTTTTGAATTGATGTTTGAATTTGTGCTTTTGTATTCATTTGTGAAGTATATCAATTCTTCCCCCAAGAAAGGGGAAAGAGGAGGAGAAAACTAATTACTTAGCCATTGCCTCTTCAGCATATTTGATACCTAAGTCCCAAGCTTTTAAGTTAGCTTCATGAACCTTTGGAGGAACTTTTGAAAGCATTGTTTGTTTCAATGTTTCTGGTTCAACAGCTTTCATAAATGTATTAGCAATTGTAAGTGCGATAACTGATTGAGTAAGAACTAAACCAACTTCTTCTTTTGCAATTGTAATAATAGGAATTTCAACAATGTTCCAGTTTTTTCGGTCTTCTTCACTTGGATGAACAAGGTTAGGATCAACAATAATTGTTCCACCTTTTGTAACACCATCTTTGAAAAGAGCATACGATTTTTGAGCAACAGAAAGCATAAAATCGATTTCCCCATCATTTGCATAAGGGTAGAAAATTTCTTCTTCATCAAGAGTAATATCAACAACAGTTGGACCACCCCGAACTTGTGAAGTATAAGTTGCTGTTTTTAGTCCATAACCACCAAGTTTAATTTTAGCCGCAGCAAAAATTTCACCTGCAAGAAGAACACCTTGTCCGCCAACACCCGTAAATCTCATTAAAGTTCTAGCCATTGCGATCTCCTTAAATTTTCTTTTTGAAGTCGTCTTGAGTGAATTTACCACCAGTTTGATACTTCTCTTTGAGTTTCTCATACATGTCGCAGAATTCAGCCGCTTCTTCGTCGTGTTTTAAAATTCCTGTTGGGAAAAGATTTAATTGCTCTTCTTCAGTCATTTTGTCATATTTGCTTTTTGCAACTGTAATGCTGTCAATCCACTCAAGATTTTCCATAGCAGAACCCATTTTGTTCTTTCGACCAAGGTTAATATGGCAGTTAGAAAGAATATCAAAGAATGAGAACCCTTTGTGTTGGAAACCTTTCATAAGGATTTTTTCAAGTTTCTTTGGAGAAAGCATAGTTTCTCTAGCAACAAATGAAGCCCCCGCAGCGATTGCAAGTTCTGCACCATCAAAAGTAGGATCGATGTTTCCTCTTTTCATTGTTACAGACCACATTCCTTGAGGAGTTGTAGGAGAAGTTTGAGAGTTTGTAAGTCCGTAGATAAAGTTATTGATCATAATAAAGTTGATGTCAATATTTCGTCTAGCAGCATGAATTGTGTGGTTACCACCAATTGCAAGAGCATCACCATCACCAGCAACACAAATTACATGTTTGTCTGGGTTTGCAAGTTTGATACCAGTTGCAAATGCAACAGTTCGTCCGTGAGTTGTATGAACTGTGTTGAAATCAACATATGAAGAAAATCTTCCAGAACACCCAATACCAGAAACAACTGCTACATCGTCTTGTTTCCAACCTACATTTTCGATTGCTCTAATAACAGCTTTTAGAATTACACCATCACCACATCCCCAACACCAGAGTGTTGGCATCTTTTCAAGTCTTAAATATTGATCGTAATTAAATGCCATCTTAGAATACCTCCTTAACTTTCTCTACAATTTCGTATGGAGAGATTGCTCTACCATTAACTTTGTATAGACCTTGAATATCAAGTCTTCCAGAAACTCTCTCAACTTCTTCAGTATATTGTCTAATGTTAAGTTCAACAACAAGAACATTTTTAACCATATCTGTATATTTTTTGATTGATTCTGCTGGAGATGGCCAAAGAGTGATTGGTCTGAATAAACCAGCTTTAATTCCATCTTTTCTTAAGTGTCTAATAGCTTCTTTTGCAGCAAGAGAAACTGAACCGTAAGCAATGATAAGAACTTCACCCTCAGCACCATTGAAATCCTCAAGTTGGAACTCTTCGTTTAACTCAAGCTCGTCTGTGTGATCCATAACTTTGTCTTCAAGTCTTTGGATAAGTTTTCTACAAGTTTCAATCTCTTCAGTTGGGAAACCTTTTGCATCATGGTGAAGACCTGTGAAGTGGTATCGGTAACCTTCAAACATTGGATTAAGAACAGCTGGTTGATCACCATCAACACCGTAAGGTCGATAATCTTCAGGATTTCCATCAAATCTTTTTCGTGGAACAATACCTTTTTTAACTTCTTCAACTGTTGGAATAACAGCTTTTCCGTGCATGTGTCCAAGAGTTTCGTCAGTTAAAACGATAACTGGTTGCATGAATCGGTCAGCAAGGTTGAATGCTCTTACAACTTCTGTATAACACTCAGCAAGGTTACCAGCACAAAGTGTAATCGATCTGTAATCACCGTGAGACGGGTTTCTACTTTGTCGAACATCACCTTGAGAAGTTCTTGTTGGAAGACCTGTTGATGGACCACCTCTCATAACATTTACAAGAACAAGTGGAACTTCAGCCATTTGAGTAAGACCTAAGTTTTCAGCTTTTAAAGAAACACCAGGACCTGAAGTAGCAGTCATAGTTCTAACACCAGACATACCAGCACCTGCTGCAGCAGCAATACCAGCGATCTCATCTTCCATTTGAATAGAAGCACCACCAGCAGCTGGTAGCAAATCAGAAATTGTGTGCATTACTTCACTTGATGGAGTAATAGGGTAACCTCCGAAGAATTTACATCCCGCATCTACCGCAGCAATTGCAGCTAAATCGTTACCAGTTGAAATTATTTCTCTAGTTTCCATTTACTCTCCTAGTTTCATGTAATTGTTTGCTTTGATAGCAGTCGCTCGTTCTTTTGCATCTTCTGTGAGTTTAGAAAACTTAAATTCACTTTTGTCTGCTACAAAAATAGCAAAGTCAGGACAGTTTAATTCACAGTCGTTACATCCGATACAGCTTTCTGGTGCGATTATTCTTACCATTGCCCCGAGTGTGCTACCGCTGTCATATTCCATTGCTAGAGTACCAGCAGGACAAACAGATACACAAATATCACAGGCTTTACATCTGCTTTCATCTACCCACACTGGAGTGTTTTCTGGAGCTTTCATTGTTGCCATTATGTTTCTCCTAAAGAAGATCAGGATTCATTTTCTACTGTCGAATCCTCTTATTTGGCATAAGATTAGCGAACTTAACTTAAAAATTTTCTTAAAGAATTGTTTCTAAATTGTTAAAAACAAGTAAATTTATAATATGAAGTTATTTATTGACGAGCTGTTTTTAGGTCAAATAAGTCGGAAAAATCCGACAATTTTTAGTCTCTTGAGAAGTCTCCGCTTTTTCCACCAGATTTTTTTTCAAGTTGAATATTAGAAATAATCATGCTTTTATCAATCGCTTTTACCATATCGTAAATTGTTAGAAGCCCAATAGAAACACCAGTGAGAGCTTCCATCTCTACTCCTGTTTTTCCTGTTATTTTTGCAGTAACAGAGAGTTTAAAACCGTTCTCTTTTTCGAGTTCTTCGACATCACAATCAACACCAGTAATATTTAGCGGATGGCACATAGGAATTAAATTGGAAGTCTCTTTTGCTCCCATAATTGCGGAAATAATTGCAGTTTGCAAAACAGGACCTTTTTTATTTTCACCGCTCACAACATTTTTAAAAGCTTCAGGGGACATTGTGATAATTCCAGTTGCTACTGCGACTCGTTTTGTCTCAATTTTTTCAGAGACATCAACCATTTTAGGCTGACCTTTTTCATTTAAGTGTGTTAAATTATCTGATGTATTCAATAACTGCATCCTCTCTTAATTTTTCAAAATATCGTTTTACAAATTTTCCTTGCTCAAGCATAAAATACTCATTTTCAACACGATTTTTCAAATCTTCAAATTTGACCTCATCGCCTTTTTCAATATCTTTAATGTAAAAAACAACAAAACCTTGCTGAGTTTGAATTGGTTGAGAAAAATCTCCTGCTTTTAAAAGACTCAAAGTAGATTTTAGTTGATCATTCATATTTTCCAAATCAAAAGTTTCATCTTTAACAAAAACACTCGGACTAAACATAAGCGGATTTGAGATTTTCTGTTGTAGCAAATCTAAACTTTGTGAAGAGTAAATTGTAACACTGTATTTCCCATTTGATACATATTTAAATCTATTTTTCTCAAAAAAATCTCTCAACTCATTTTCTAACGGAGTTCCAATTTTTCCTGCTGAAATTGTTCGGTAAAGTTTTGGTCGAATCGATTCGCTCTTTAATTTCTCTAAAAAATCACCTTTTGTAATTCCACTATTTGCCAATTGTTGAAACATCACCTCTTTTGACGGAATTCCTCTTTGTTGAATAAAATTAGAGATAAATGCTTCTAACTCACTGTTTGAAACCTCTAATCCAAATTTCTCAATCTCTCCAGCCTCTAAAATCTCACGGATGAGGTTCTCAATAACTTCACTTTTTGAAACACCAAATGTTTTAACTCGATTTTCAATGTCATAAGTTGTGATAGCTTTTCCATTCACTCGAATTGCAATACCATTTATTGTTTCCGAAAATAAGAAAGTTGAAAAAAGTAGAAATAGCAATAGTTTTTTCAATTTTTGCCTTTTTTAAAAATTATAACTACAAATCTACCAGATTTACAAAAATCAATAAAATTAAGCTGTGAGTTTTAAAAATAAGAAGTCAATATCTTTTAAGGATTTTTTGTTTGTAAATTTTTTGTGAAATAATTACCCAAAGTGGTAGAAATGAGATCAAACTAAAAAAATCAAGTTCTTTTGCCAACAAAAAAGTTAAAAAATAGTAGAGTCCAATTGTTAAGCCGATATAGAAATTTACAACTCCCTTTCCGTATCTTGAATTCTGAATTCCAATTGCTAAAATTAAAAAAACTGAAAATGCGGGAAAAAAAGAGAGTGAAATATTTGTAACAATTCGATTTCTTTTTACTTCACTTTTTAGTGAATGTTTAAAATACTCGACTGGGTTTAAGTATCCGCGATGTCGAATTCCACTTAAATCATTCAGCTTCATATTTTTAAAAAATACTTTTGATATATTCCCTTTTTGGTAGGTAAAAATAGATCCGTTCTGTAAATGCAACTGCACAATATCACTGTTGAAACGAATTGAAGCACTTTTTGCAAATATAAATTTTTCGTCATCTTCTTTATTATGCAATAGTGCTACATTTTTAAATATCTTCTCATTATCTTTCTCCTCTATTTTTTCAACAAAAAGCGACCAATCTCCAAATTTCTGTCCAAATTCCGTAGCTTTTATATTCATGATTGCTTCATGTTTTCTTTTGTCAAGAAAAACATTGTTCATTTGTAAAGCATGAGGTATTAAAACCATTGATACAAAAAGCAAAATAATTGTAATTGCGATTGCAAATTTAAGCAATATTTTTAAAAATATCTGTGGAGAAATTCCAAAAGAGAAAAAAACTACCATTTCTGAATCAAAGGAGAGTCTTGCAAATGTGAGTGTTGAACCGATAAAAAATGATAATGGCAAAACATAAAATGTTATATCTGGAAAAGCTAAAAAATATAGTTCCATCATTCCCCAAAAATTTATCTCCACAACTGCTGTTATTGTCGCAACTCGAACAAGAAAAACAAGTGATGCTATAAAAAATAGTGGCAAAAATATTGAAAATATATTTAGGAATAGATTTTTTGTGATGTAGTTTTCAACTCTTTTCAAAATGTTCTCTCTAAAACTAAGTTAAATAACTTCTCGACCTCATCGAAAAGAGTGAGAATCATAGCAAAATAGCTATCAAAATATTTCTACATTGTTATAATTTTGAAAAAGTTTTGTTTATCTTATGGAAAAGAATTTTTATATCGGAAAACTCTATTTAAAGAATTTCCTATTTGTTTGGATCGGTCTTATTCTCTTTTTTCTTACTATTGACTATATTCAAGTTGGAAAGTCTATCTCTGGTTCAAATGCAAAAATACTTTACCTCTACTACAAATCTTTGAATGCCTCATCAATTCTTTTTCCAATTTCACTCGTTTTTGCATCTATTATAACTTTTGCAAAACTAATAAAAGAGAATACCCTTGTCGCTTTTTACTCTCTTGGATATTCTGACCGAGACTTGATCTCTGTCCCTTTCTTGATTTCCACTTTTCTTGTTCTTATTTACATATTTTTACATTTTACTCCCTATGCACTTGCAGAGGAGAGAGCTGAAGCTATTAAAATTGGAGCAGACTATTACAAAGGTAGTGAAGCACTCTTTTTTAAGCACGATGTGGTCTCGAAAAGTGGGAAAGTCAAAAGCTATTACATATACTTTTCAACACTCTACCCTTTTAAAAGTAGTGCAAAAGATGTTCGACTCTTTTCAGTTCTTGACGAGAGAATATTGGAAGTGATTATGGCAGAAGATGCCTATTATAGAAATAATCGCTGGGTTTTAAAACCTGCAAAATTTCTTTACAATACTGATAATCCTGTTTTAAATGGACAAGCGATCCAAATTCGAGAGTATCCTCAGGCAACTCTTTTAAAAGGTTTCAAACCAAAAATTCTCAATAAAATTTATGAGAACAATTCAAATTTTAGACTCTATGAGATGTTTGAAGCTATGCGACTTCTTAATTTAAAAGGCTATTCAATTGATAAATTAAAAGCCTCTTTTTACTCTATTGTTGCATTTCCTTTTGTTGCACCAATTTTAATTTTATTGATTTTTATTTTAACCCCAATTAGTTCAAGATTTCAGAGCTTAAATCTTTTTATTTTTTTAGCAATTCTCTCAACACTTTTAATTTGGGGATTTTTATACACACTTTCAATGATGGCAAAAACAGGAAATCTCTACGGTGAATTAGTAATTATTCTTCCTATTTTAATTCTCTCCGCTATAACAATATATTTAAAAAGAAAAAAATAATTTGCTAAACTTTGAACAAAAATCAAAAGGTTTTTCAGTGAAAAAACTATTTCTAATTTCAATTTTTGTATCAAATATTTTTGCATTTGAATTAGTAGATTCATATATTGAAAAAGGAGAATATGATGAAGCTCTATACAATCTTTTTACAATTGCAAAAGATGAAAGCAACTTCGATTGCAGTCGCGGAGATTGTGTAACTAGAAATGATATTGAGAGTCGTGTTCAAAGAATCGCTTCAACAATTGATAATAAAAGAGGAAAAGAGGTTGTGAAAAACTTTTTTGCTGAACTCTCATCAGAAGAACAGAGGGCAATTCCAAAAGAGAGACCCCACCGTGAAATTTATACACCTCCAAAAAAGATTCAAAAAGTTGAAAAAGACGATTCTAAAACAGTAATTTCAGTTGAGTTGAACAGAGAAATCGATTACACAATTTCAAACCGAAGAGTTCATAATTTTTTACCGAGCGAACAGATTGAGAGTTCAGGAGTAGATATTGGAAAAATTACAAACGGAAAATCTTCAAAACCAAATACTTTTATTTCTCACCAATTTGCTAACGGTTTTGAATTAGGTTTAGACTCTTTTGGAAGATTTCAGGAAAATCAAAAAAGATACAAAACAGACACAAACTTCTTTTCTGCTTTTGCACAATATAATTTAAATAATCTTAAATTGGCAATCGCTTTTTCAAAATTGGAAACTTGTCAAAAAGATAGTGAGTTTCAAACAGTCTCGGCAAGTTATAAATTTTTCATCTTTAATTTGAGAGGTTTGGTTTCATCAGAAAACTATTCTCAAGTTTCTCTTGAAATTCCTACAAGGGATATTCTTATTGAAGATGATGAGTTGAGGTTTGATTTTGGATATAAAAATCGGGATTCAGATGATAGAGGATATTTCCGTGCAAATTACTTGATTTCATTTAATGTTTTTGAGGGAGTAGATTTGGATTTAGAACTTGGAACTGGATATGAAAAAGAGTTTCAAGCACTTTCCGATGAGGTTCTCTTTTTTATTATGCCGAGTTTGACTTTTTCAGAAATGCACCAAATTTCTCTTTTTGTTAAAAAGCAAGGTGAGATTTCAACATTTGGAACGAATTACAAATTCATTTTTAACAATTAAAGGCTTCCCGTTTTCACGGGAAAAAATTATCTGCCTAAAAGATAGAGAGAACGAACAATATCAATCGCACTTTTTAGTTGCGAATCTTTATATATTTTCTCTTTTGTAATGATTGAACTATTTTCATCTTCACTTTTGACCTCATCGCTGTTTTTAAAACCATCAACTTTTTCTAGTTCGCTTTCTAAATGTTTTTTAAGGTTTGCTTCTCGAACTTCAAAAGCATCATCATCTTTTTGCGGAACATCTCCAAGAAAAACCTCAATGTCTGGCACAACACCCTCTGCTTGAATTGTTCGACCACTCGGTAAATAGTATCTTGCAATCGTCAATTTAATAGCCTCTGAACCGTCTCGAGTAATTGGCCAAATCGCTTGAACACTACCCTTTCCAAAACTCTTTTCACCAATAACCACCGCTCTTTTATGATCCTGTAAAGCTCCACTAACAATCTCACTTGCTGAAGCACTACCAACATCAATTAAAACAACCATCGGAATATCTTTAAATGTTCCCCGTTTTGTAGCATTGTAAATTTTTGTCTCACTCTCATCTCGACCCTTTTGAGAAACTATTACACCTTCACTAACAAAAAGATCAACAAGTCCAACAGCTTGATCAAGTAACCCACCTGGATTTGATCGTAAATCAAGAATTAAACCTTTTTGAGAAGGTAATTTCTCTTTTAGAGCTTTTTGAACACCCTCTACAACTTTTCTATCAAAATTTGAGACTCGAACATAAAGAATATCTTCATCAATTTTTTTCACAAAAACAGACTCAATTTTAATAATATCTCGAACAATTCTTACTTTAAAAGGTTTCGCTTTTCCTTTCCGAACAATTGTAATTTCAATAGGACTTCCCACTTTGCCTCTCATGAGCGAAACAGCTTCATCAAGACTCATATCGAGAGTTGATTTATCTTCAATTTTAAGAATAATATCACCCGCTTTTAGTCCAGCACGATAAGCAGGAGTATCATCAATTGGAGCAATAATTGTTAGTGCTTTGTCTCTTAAACCAACAGTAATTCCGAGTCCGCCAAATTCTCCAGCAGTTTGAATTTTAAAATTTTTGTAATTCTCTTCAGTCAAGTAAGAGGAGTGTGCATCAAGTTCTGACATCAAACCTGAAATTGTTTTTTCAACAATCTCTTGAAATTTGAGTTCATCAACACTGTTTTCTTCAACAATGGTGATTACATTTGCAAGTTTCCGCATCGCTTCGATACGGCTGTTTCCGTCATCTGATTCTCTTTCAACAGCACCGAGAGATGTTGTTGAAACGGAATAGATGAAAAGAAAAGAGAGGGCAGAGCCAAGAAAGAAAAATCTTTTTTGCTTCACAATAAGTTCCTTTGTAAATAATCTAAGAATCCTATCATAAGAAAAACCTCTTACTTGTTGAAAAACTCTCTTTCAGCCCATACTTTTTTATAGGCTTTTGAGATAGAAATTTCATTTTCATCTTTTCGTAATCGGTGAAAAATGGCATCTTTAGAAGAGTTTGCGACCATTTCCACAGAGTAGGTTGTGAAAATAAATTGAATATTTGGTAACCACTTTCGGAGTTTTTGAACAAAAACAGTTTTTTGCACTGGATTTAGACGAAGTTCAATTTCATCAATAATAACAATTCCAACAAGTTCTGAAATGTGAGTAACAACAGGCTGATTCTCTGAAAAACGAGAGAGAAAATCTGATACAAAAAAGAGAATATATTTTTTCATAGATGGCAGAGTCTCAAAATCACTTTCAGAAATATCAACTTCGATGAGGTCTGCAATAAATTTTTTCACTTGTGAGTAATCCGAACTCTTTTTATTGTCTTGTAAATAGTGCAGAGTTCTGAACCAACCTTTTGGATTTTTAAGTGAGTAAGATTCATCAAAAAGTGATCTGTATCCATCATGATCCTCTTTAAATGAATTTGTATTTCCTCGACTTAAACCGTAGGCGAAAATATTTTTATGAAATCTCAAGCCCTCACCAAATTTAAATACCTCATCTTTACTATCTTCAATTTCAATTTCTGGAGATGAAAAAAGTTCTAAATTCTCATTTTTGAGAGTTGAAACAAGAGCTTTTAAAAATAGTGATTTTCCTTCTCCGCTATCTCCAACAATATAAATTTCTCTTTTGTCATCTAAGTCTGTAATTTCAAAATTCATACTATAAAGATTTTGGACTTTTACAGATTTAATATAAGTTGTCTCAAGTTTTCTGTCTCGTCTCTCTATGGCTAAGTCCTTTTGAAGGGATGCCAAAAGATGATGAATATCACTTATATCTTTAAGAAAAAGAGGTTTTATATTTTGAGAAATTGAGGTGCTTGAAGTAAAGAAGTTTTCACTCTTTTGAGAAAGCGGAATAATTACAAGTGAAGCTCTTTGGAAAAGTTCCTTAATGTTTAAGAGTGAAAAAACTTCAGATGCAAGTAAAACTTTATTATCAGCAATATAGTTACACCTGCCTTTTTCTACATTTTTAAAACTCTCTTCCTTAAAAACAAGTTCTAAATCGCTTTTGACAAGATGATCTTCATTAAAAGAAGAGATTTCATCAACATTCCCATTTGGTGAAATATCAATAAAATTTCTTAAAACAGGTGAAAAACTCCCGCTATCTAACTCTAATTCTGAAAGATAATCAGAAAAATCGAGTTCCGAAAATTGCGATTTAAACACTTCTATTTTCTTATTTATACTCATTTCTTCAAAATCTTTTGGTATTTCCCACAATATTGAATTGAACTTTGAACTCAAAATCTCATCTTGAAAAAGAAATCTTAAAAAATCTGGTGAAATGTAAAAAAGGTGATCTTTTTTTAAAATATGCAAAAGTAATTTATATGTTTTGCAATTTTTCGGCTCTTTGGGATTAAAAATATACTGTTTTAAATCTTCTTTTTTTATAATCATCGTTTTCTCAAAAACTTTTCTATTAAATTTTTTAATTTCGTAAAATTTTAACACGAAAAATATTTTAAAAATAAATTAAACAGACAAAATATAATGAACTAAAACTATTTATTATGTTAAAAATTGTTATTAAAAACTCTTTTTACTAGAAATTTATCCGAAAAAAGATATTATTTGGAACAAAATCCAAATTTAGGGGTGAATCTATGGAGCATTTAAATATAGCTCATCCATATTTTGGGGCATTTGTTCTATTTTTCTTGACAGCAATCGCTTTTACTGCGACGACAATTGCATCAAGATTTGTAGGACGAAAATTTGCCCGAAAAGATACTGAGAAGCTTAAACTCACTATTTATGAGTGTGGTCCAGAAGCGACTCGACAACCAAATAGAATGTCTACTCAATTCTACCTTTTCGCTTTACTCTTTATCCTATTCGATATTGAGATTATTTTCATGTTTCCGTGGGCGATTGATTTCCAACCACTTGGCTGGTTTGGTTTCGTTGAGATGATTCTTTTCATCTTATTATTAGCAATCGGATTTATTTATGCTTGGAGAAAAGGAGCGCTTGAATGGCACAGCATCAAGTAGAAGGGACTCTTCCCGTAGCACTAACAACAGTTGATAAGATTGTCAATTGGGGTCGAAGTAATTCACTTTGGGCTTTAACATACGGACTGGCATGTTGCGGAATCGAGATGATGGCAACGGGTGCAAGTAGATACGATTTTGATAGATTTGGAACAATTTTCCGAGCTTCTCCACGACAAGCTGAAGTTATGGTTGTTGCAGGAACTCTGACAAAAAAACATGCTGAATTTATTAGACGACTTTATGACCAAATGGCTGAACCAAAATGGGTTATCAGTATGGGAAGTTGTGCAAATACAGGTGGAATGTTCAACACTTATGCAACTGTTCAGGGTGTTGATAGAGTTATTCCTGTTGATATTTATCTTCCTGGTTGTGCACCACGACCTGAAACTCTTCAATATGCAGTTATGATGTTGCAAAAGAAAATTCGTCGAGAACCTGCGAATTTAAATCGAAATGTCAAACAAAAAAGGTTTGTGTAAATGAGAAAATATACACCAAAAGACGACGTCCAGAAAAAACCTTACTACTCTGATAGATTTTACAAAGCTCCTCAACTTCCAAAAGAAGATCCAAATAGCGATGAGGTCTATTCAAAAGATTTAGCAGAGCTTAAAAACTCTTTTGAAATCGGTGAAGCTTATATCCAAAGAGGTGAATTAGTTTTTTTCATTGAACACTCTAAAAATGTAGAAGTTCTTAAATTTTTAAAAGACGAATTAGATTACGGATATCTTATGGAAATGAGTGCTGTTGATTTTTTAGCGACTCGTGGAGAATTTGAAGTTTTCTATGAAATGCTTTCTGTTACTAAGAAAAAGAGAATTCGAGTGAAAACAATTTTGAAAAATGGTCAAGCTATTGAAACAGTTGAAAATCTTTTCAGAAGTGCAAACTTTGCCGAAAGAGAAATGTACGATATGTTTGGAATCCAAATCAATAATCACTCATTCCTCAAAAGAATTCTTATGCCAGAAGATTGGGAAGGTCATCCTCTTCTTAAAACTTATCCGCTACAAGGTGATGAATTTGCACAGTGGTATGAAGTTGATAAGATTTTTGGAAAAGAGGCACGGGAAACTATCGGGGCTGAAATCAGAGATTCTGCACACATCGATAGATATGACACTGAAAGATTTTCACGACTCGGTCATGAAGTTCCACGAGGCACAAACATTGAAAATAGCGAACCTGATACAGTTCAAAAAGTTCAAGAAGATGGTGGTGTTTTCCTTGTTAAGGATTTAAACAAACCGCAAAAAACCCTTTCAGACAAAGAGAGGAGAGATAGATAATGCAACAACCAAATAGATTAAGACCATTTTTTGAAAACTTAGCTTTTGACAGAGAAGATAACCACATGGTTATTAACTTTGGACCACAGCACCCTTCAGCTCACGGTCAATTACGACTTATTTTAGAGCTTGACGGAGAAGAAGTTGTTCGAGCAAATCCAGACATCGGATATCTTCACCGAGGTATGGAAAAAATGGCAGAAAACATGATTTACAATGAATTTTTGCCAACAACTGACCGAATGGACTATATCGCTTCAACTTCAAATAACTACGGTTTTGCTCTTGCTGTTGAAAGACTTCTTGGAATTGAGAATGATGTTCCTCGACGAGCAAAAGTTATCCGAACAATGCTACTTGAATTGAACAGAATTATTTCTCATGAATTCTGGATTGCAACTCATGCCCTTGATGTTGGTGCAATGTCTGTCTTCCTTTATGCTTTCCGAGAAAGAGAGTGGGCTTTGGACCTCATCGAAGATTTTTGTGGTGCTAGACTTACTCATTCAGCTGTTAGAATTGGTGGAGTTCCACTCGATTTACCTGCTGGTTGGACTGACCATTTGGCTGAATATCTTGATAGGCTTGAAATTGCAATCAAAGACGATTATGAAGCACTTCTTGATGAAAACAGAATTTGGAAAATGAGACTTGAAAATGTCGGTATCGTTGATACTGAAATGGCAAGAAGCTGGGCTACTTCTGGAATCATGTTACGAGGTTCTGGAATTGAGTGGGATTTACGAAAAGAGATGCCTTACGAACTTTATGAAGAGCTTGATTTTGACATTCCTGTTACTGATAAAATGGATAGTTACGGTCGGTATAAGCTTTACATGGAAGAGATGCGACAATCTATCAGAATTCTCCGACAACTTATCCCAATGTATCACGAGACTGAACAACGACTTATGGCTGATGTTCCTCAATATATTTCAGCTCCAAAAGAGCAACAAATGACTCAAAACTATTCACTAATGCAACATTTTGTTCTTGTTACTCAAGGTATGCGACCTCCAGTTGGTGAAGTCTATGTTGCGACAGAGTCTCCAAAAGGTGAATTAGGTTTCTATATTAATTCTCAAGGTGATCCTTATCCTTACAGATTAAAAGTAAGAGCTCCAAGTTTCTTCCACACGGGAATTCTTCAAGACTTACTTCCAGGATACCAATTGGCTGATATTGTTACAATTATTGGTTCTACAAATATTGTATTTGGTGAAGTTGATAGATAATATAAGTTTGGGGTGTAAATCTCCCCTTTACAATCTTTATATTTAATTAAAAAAGGTAGATAGATGCAAAGATATGATTTAAGACATCTTCACAGTGATTTCTACGGCAGAATGGTAGAAATTATGAGCGATGAGGTCGAACAAGATGAAGTTGCTATCTTTATGTTTGAAATTGGTGATTTTTCGCCAGTTCAAAAGAGTGCCGATGCAATTAAAGAAGCAGGTTACACTCTTATGAATTCACTCAAATATAATGAGGCTGATTGGACTATTGTTGTAAAAAAGAGTTCTCCAGAAACACCAAAAGCTGAAAGCACAGAAGAGTAGAAAATGGGAACTAAAGTCTATTTCTCAACTTGGCAGGGTGAAAATGTTGATAATCGGGGTAAAAAGTCCGAAGAGTGGAGTGAGTCCGCTTTTAAACTTCCTGAAACATATTCTCACTCTCAAGACTCAAAAGCCTTTATCGGTTGGGATGGAGTCTCTCTATTTTCTGAAGAAGTTGATGTTGTGCGACTTGCTACTGAGTATGCTGCACAATATCAAGAGTATTCGGAAGCTTGTGGGAGATGTGCTCCGGGTCGTTGGGGTGGAAGAATTCTCTACGATCTTCTCGACAAAATCGCAAGAGGTGAAGGTGAATTTTCTGATTTAGAACATTTAAAAGAGGTTTCTCAAACAATGATGGAGACTTCAAAATGCGAAATCGGAAAAACTGTGCCTGTTCCAATTCTTCAACTTATGGAAAGTTTCAGTGAAGACTTTTCTGACCTCATCTTAAATAAGAAGAAGAGTAAAGATTATGACGGTGATATTTCTTACATTGCAAAAGTAACAGCACCATGTACTGATGCTTGTCCGACTCATGTTGATATTCCCGCATATATTGAGGGAGTTCGGGATTTACGATTTGATGATTCTCTACAAGCAACTAGAGGAACAATGCCACTTGCTCACACTTGCGGTCGTGTTTGTCCTCACCCATGTGAAGATGCTTGTCGGCGAACAAATCTTGATGAACCAATCTCAATTATGGAATTGAAACGAATCGGGGCAGACTATGAAACAGATCACGGTTTTGGTTTCTTTCACCCAGTAGAGAAAAAACCTAGAAACGGAAAAAGAGTAGTTGTAATTGGTTCTGGACCAGCTGGTTTAACTGGTGCTTACTACATGGCACTTGAAGGAATCGATGTTACAGTTTATGAAGCTCTTCCTGTTCTTGGTGGTGAAGTTGCTGTTGGTGTTCCTGAATACCGAATGCCGATTGACAAATACAACAAAGATATTGAAGCCGTCAAAGATTTAGGTGTTAAGTTTCTTGTAAATTCACCAGTTGATGATGAAATGATGAGACAATTTGAAGATGAATATGATGCAATTCTTGTAGCTTCAGGAACGAGAATTTCAAAAAAGATTCGGTGTAACAACGAACGACCTGAAATGGAAGGATATTGGGGTGCAATTGATTTCCTAGACAAAGTAAATCTTTACGAAAAGTATGGAATCAAATTGACAGAAGCAGAGAAAAAAGAGTATAACATTGACAAAGATTATGTTGATTTGACTGGAAAAACTCTTGTTTGTGTTGGTGGTGGATTTACTTCAATGGATGTTGTTCGGTGTGCCATTCGTGCAAATGCTGAAAAAGTATTTATGCTGTATCGAAGAGATGAAAAGACAATTATCCGAAATACAACTTATGAAGAATATCATGAAGCAGTTGAAGAGGGAGTTGAATTTAAATTTTTCTCAGCAATTGAAGAGTTATACGACGAAAAAGATGTATTAAAAAGTATGCTTGTAAATAATTATGAGATGCAACCTGATCCAAATGGAGGTCGTCCGAAACTTGTAAAAGTGGAGGGTGCTGATTTTGAAATCGATGCAGATTATGTAATTCCTGCCGTTTCTCAAAGTGCGGATTTGAAATTCATTCCAAAAGAGTGGGAAATTGAGATGACAAGTTGGGCAACAATTCTTACAAACGGAAAAGATTACATGACTTCTCGAAAAGGTGTATTTGCTGCTGGTGATGCTGAATATGGTCCAATGACAATTGTAAATGCTGTTGGTCAAGCAAAACGGGCTGCTTCTGTTATTTCTCGGTATGTTCATACTGGTGAAATTACTCTTACTGACGATGAAATCATGGAAGACCATCTCCGAAAACTCAAAGTTTATAATAAGAAAGAACCAATTCGAGGTTGGCTTGGAAATCAAAAACGAGAAGTTTCTGAAAAACTACATGTTGATGAGCGAAAAGACAATAACCGAGAAGTGAATCTTGGATTTACTCAAGAAGAGGCAATTTCTGAAGCTGAACGATGTATGAGATGTTATTACATTTCTATGGTTTCAATTTAGGAGAGGGTGATGACTAAATTTTTTATTGACGGAAAAGAGGTTATTGCAAACAAGGGTGAAACAATTTTACAAGTTGCACGAAAGAGTGATATTTACATTCCAACAATGTGTTATCTTGAAAAAGTGAATCCAATTGCTTCTTGCCGACTCTGTGTTGTTGATGTCAAAGGTTATGATGCTCCAATTCTTTCATGTCAAGAAAAACCAACTGAAGGAATCGAGGTAACGACTCAAACTCCAGAACTTTATAAACATCGAAAAAACATTATGGAACTCTATAATGTAAATCACCCTTTAGAGTGTGGTGTTTGTGATAAATCTGGAGCTTGTGATTTACAAAATAAGACTCTTGAATTTGGAATATCTTGTCAAAGTTTTTCAGCAAAAGAGCAGAATCGAAAAAAAGAGGATTGGGGAATTATTCAATATGATCCGTCGCTCTGTATTCTTTGTGAAAAGTGTGTTAGCACATGTAACGAAGCTATTGGAGATGATGCGATTGAGTTGAAATTTGGTGGATATTCATCAAGTATTGTTCCTAAAAATTCAGAAACTCTGGATTGTACGAATTGTGGTGAATGTATCGCAGTTTGTCCAGTTGGTGCATTGATTTCAAAAGATTTCAAATATACAGCAAATGCTTGGGAAATGGAAAAAATTCCTGCGATTTGTTCGCACTGTTCAGCTGGTTGTCAATTGACTTATGAAACAAAACACAAAGGCACACTTGACAATAGTGAGAAAATTTACAGAGTTACAAATGACTTTGAAAATAGTTCGCTTTGTGGTGCTGGTAGATTTGCTTTTGATTTTGCAAACTCTGAAAATCATGGAGATTTTTCTGAAGCAGTTGAAAAAGTAAAAAATGCAAAAAGTATTGTTTTTAATTCTGTAATTACAAATGAAGAAGCGAAAATTTTACAAGAAATCTCAAAAGTTACTGGTGCAAAACTTGTAAATAGTGATGCAAAAAACTTCCAAAGATTTGTAAAAGCATTTTCTGAAACTGCGGGTGAAACACTTTACAACGGAACAATTGAAGATATTGAGAAATCAAATCAAGTTGTTGTAATTGGTTCGCACATTTCTACTGATAATCCTGCTGTTCGATATGCACTTACAAAAGCTTACAAGAAAAATCGAGCTTTTATTTCGTATATTCATCCAGTTTTTGATCCAATTCTTCAAAACACAATAAAGCAATTTATCAATTATGAAGTTGGAACAGAAGAGGGAGTTGTAGCACTTCTTGTTGATGCAATTTTGGGAGAACGAAGTAATTTAGATTTAGATGTTGGATACCTTTCTGGCGAGACAAATGTTGGTGAAGAGGAATTAGAGAGAATTGCAAAAGTTTCTCAAAAATCTGAATTTAAAACACTTGTTGTTGGGGCTGACCTCATCGCACATGAGAAAGCTGAAAATATTGCTCGACTTTTAGGTTTTGTGCAAAGAACATTCCTTTGGAAAGTTGTAATTGTGCCAACTCAAACAAATACTTTGGGTGTTGCAGAAATTTCTGAATTGAGTGATGATGTGATTTCACCAAGTGTTGGATACAACATGGAAGCAGATTACACAATTTCTTCTTTAGGTAATGGTGATTTTTCAGTTCCTGCACTAAATCAACAAGAGGGAACTTTTACAAGTATTGATAGATGTGTAATGAAAACAAATGTTGCCGTCCCTTTTAACGGAAAATGTTTGAATGATATTGCAAATGAAATTGTGCATCGTGAAGTTCCAAACACTATTGATTATACAAAAGAACTTTTTGGAACAGAGTTTGATGATTTTGAAGGTGTTTGTATTCGTCCATCTCTTTATGAAGGTGAAATTCCACTTATCGATGAGGTCGAAGATTTACCAAGTTTCAATGGAACTGTAATTTATAACAGTAATCCACACTCTCAATTTTCTCCATTTACTGCAAAAGCTAGTCCAGAAAAAGCAATTCTTCTTGGTTCTGAACAATTTGCAATTGCGGGAAAATTATCCGATGGCGATAAAGTTAAATTTAAATTTGCAAATATTGAATTTGTTCGTGAGTTTAAAATAGATAAGGATTTACGAGGTGTTATTGCTCTAAATCCAACTTTTGACATGGGATTAAGTGGTTATTTGTTATCATCAAGTTACCGTTTTCAAAAAGCAAAAATAGAGAAGGTGAAATAGTAGATGAGTCAAGTAAAGATTACTATTGATGGAAAAGAGTGTCTTGCGGAAGAGGGTGAGTTCATTCTCAATGTCGCAAGAGCTAATGACATCTTTATTCCTGCAATTTGCTATCTAAATCGATGCTCTCCAACTCTTGCTTGTAGAATCTGTCTCGTAGAAAGTAACGGAAAACAAGTTTATGCTTGTAATGCCAAAGTTAAAGATGGCATGGAAGTTATAACTTCTACTGAAAATATTGAGAGAGAGCGAAAAGCAATTATGGAGGTTTATGATGTAAATCATCCTCTTGAGTGTGGAGTCTGCGATCAGAGTGGTGAGTGTGAATTACAAAATTACACTTTGCACATGAAAGTTGATCAGCAAAATTATGCAATTAAAGATACTCACAAACCTGTTCAAAATTGGGGGCATATTCAATACGATCCAGCACTCTGTATCATGTGTGAAAAGTGTGTTACGGTTTGTAAAGATATGATTGGAGACACAGCATTAAAAACTGTTCCAAGAGGTAGCGATAAATTAGATCCGCAATACAAAGAGACGATGCCAAAAGACTCTTATGCTATGTGGAATAAACTTAATAAATCACTAATTGGGGCTGTTGCTGGTGAAACTTTAGATTGTACAAGTTGTGGTGAGTGTTCGGCTGTTTGTCCAGTTGGTGCAATTGTTGGAACAGATTTCAAATTCTCAACAAATGCTTGGGAACTAGAAAAAATTCCTTCAACATGTGCACACTGCTCAATTGGGTGTTCTTTAAATTACGAAGTTAAACACACAACGGTTCATGACGACACGAGAAAAATATATCGTGTAACAAATGAGTCGCATTTTTCAACTCTTTGTGGAGCGGGAAGATACGGATATGACTTTGAAAACAGAGTTGAAAATAAAGATGAAGCTAAATTTAAAGAAGCGGTTGAGTTTTTAAAAAATGCAGACACAGTTAATTTTAGTTCTCAAATTACAAATGAAGAGGCACTAATTCTTGAGAAATTGAGAGAAAAATTAGGTTTTAAACTTGTAAATAGAGATGCTTTTGAGTTCAACAGATTTTTAAAAGAGTATTCAGCTGTTTCTGGAAAATCGCTTTATGAGGGAACACTTGACGAAGTAAGAAGTTCTAACTTTGTTGTTGCCGTTGGTTCAGCATTTAAAACTGATTCACCAAACAGCAGATTTGCATTAAACAACTCAATCAAGAGAAACAAAGGTGCAGGTTTATATTTTCACCCAATTAAAGATCCAGTTGTTGATGGTTTTGGAAAAAGTTTAATTCAAGTTCCTCACAATCCACATGAAGAACATATTGCCTTAAAATGGGTTTTAAAAAGATTTGGAAAAGATTTACCTGAATCTTTAGAAAAAGATTTAGAAAAAATTGAGTTTTCAGATTTTTATATATCGGAAGCATTTGAAGCAGATTTGGAAAAAAACTTAAAGAAAAAGATAAATTTTTCTTAATGGTTGGTCAAGATTTATACGGTTCTGAAAATTGGAAAAGACTTGCTGAAATTGTTGGTTTGATTGATATTTATACAGATTTTTCTGTTATTTTGATTCCAACTGATACAAATACTCTTGGTGTTTCTCTTGTTTGTGAATTATCAGAGACTTCATCGGGTCAAGTTTTCGGATACAATAAAAAAGGTGATTTTACATTTTCAGCTGTTGGAAATGGTGATTTAGATGCTCCTGCTTTAAATCAACAAGAGGGAACTTTTGTAAATATTGATAAAAGAGTTACAAACCTAAATGTGGCATTGCCATACAATGGTTACACTTTAAATGATATTGCAAACGAAATTTTGTTGAATGGTAAAGAGAATACTATCGATTACACAAAAGAGCTTTTTGAAGGTCATGATTTTGATTCTTTCGGAAATGGTTTCTCAAATTCTGGTGAAGACTTGAGAGGTTATACTTTAAAAGTTGAAGAAGTTGAAAAACGAGATGTAACAAAATTACCAAAAAGTGAAGTTCCAAAACTTGGTAAAAATGTGATTTATCTTTCAAATCCAGTTCTTCAATTTGGTCTTTTCACAAATGTTTCACATCAACTTAAAGAAGAGGGTGGTCTATATATTTCACCTGAACATGCAAACAAGTTGAAAGTGAAAGATGGCGATGAGGTTACAGTGGCTATGAAACGAGGAAGCATCAAGACAATTAAAGTTATCGTAGATGACAAGATTTCTGGTGATATTCCGTATCTTCCAACTTTTGATGAAAAAATCGATGCGGAATCTCTTTTTGGTAGTTACAGATTTGCTGAAGCAAAAATTAGTAAGGTGTAAAAAATGGAATTAGATATTTTTATAGTTCATACTCTAATTAAAGTTCTTCTCATTTTAGCTGTATTTTCGGCTCTTGCTGGATTTACAACTTATCTTGAGAGAAAAGTTCTTGCCTTTATGCAAAGACGACTTGGGCCAATGTATGTTGGACCTTACGGTCTTCTTCAAGTGGCAGCGGACGGAATTAAACTCTTTACAAAAGAGGATATTGTTCCGACAAACTCGATTAAAACAGTTTTCAAACTAGCTCCTGTGATTCTTCCAGCCTCTGCATTTATCGCTTTTGCTGGTGTTCCTTTCTTACCAGATATGGAAATTATGGGCGAAACTTTTCAACCTCTTGTTGTTGATAGTAATGCGGGAATTCTTTTCGTTCTTGGAATGATGGCTGTTGGTATGTTCTCACCACTTCTTGCAGGGCTTTCTTCTGGAAATAAGTGGTCGCTACTCGGTGGTGCGAGAACTGCTATTCAACTTTTAAGTTTTGAAGTTATTACAGGACTTTCTGTTTTAGCTCCGCTTATGCTTGTTGGTAGTTTAAGTCTTATTGACATCAATAACTATCAAATTGAGAATGGTTGGTTAGTTTGGCAACAACCTGTTGCATTTTTCCTTTTCCTAATTGCAGGATATGCCGAAACAAACAGAACTCCATTCGACTTGCTTGAGCATGAAGCAGAAGTTGTTTCTGGATATGCAACTGAATATTCTGGTATGCGATGGGGACTTTTCTTCATTGGTGAATATGTCAATATGTATATTGTCTCTTTCCTAACTGTATTAATTTTCTTTGGTGGATTTGGTGAAGGAACTTTTATTGATGGTGTTTTATATTTAGCAAAAACATTCTTCTTTATTTTCCTATTCTTATGGACAAGAGCAGCTTGGCCACACTTGAGACCAGACCAATTAATGTGGCTAACTTGGAAAGTTCTAATGCCTTTAGCTGTCGTAAATATCGTGGTTACTGGTCTTTGGATGATGTTTTAAGGAGTAAAGTAAATGAGCGAAAATAAACTAGAAATTCGAGGTTCTCAAAACTATGTCCCTGTGGAAATAGATGAGTATCCTACGAGTGGTTGGGATAAATTTACTCAAGTTGTCAAAAGAACTCTAAAAGGGGAACTTTTTGTCGGTCTTTGGGTAGTTTTCCGAGAAATGGTGAAATTTGATATTCACACAGTCCAATATCCTGAAGAAGTTCTTCCAATTTCTCCAAGATACCGAGCTATTCACAAACTTTTAAGACTTCTTGAAAGTGGTAGTGAAAGATGTATCGGTTGTGGTCTTTGTGAAAAAATCTGTATTTCTGACTGTATCAGAATGGACACTAGAGTTGATGAAAATTCTCGAAAAGAAGGTTACAGAATATTCTAT
>AKKQ01000034.1 GCA_000276965.1 Thiovulum sp. ES
GATATACTTAAAAATTGCGGTAGGAAGTGCCGTCTAAGCCTTGATAATATTTGGACAATAGTCTTGAGTTTCTAGGAAGCTCTGTCCTTTAGGGCGGAGTTCTTCACGAAAAGAGAATTTGAAAGATGCCATTGGAAAACTGTGGAACGAAAATAGTTCTGTATTTTCAATTTTACATCTCCAGAAAAAGTTTTCAATTTCTT
This sequence comes from Thiovulum sp. ES, assembly GCA_000276965.1. Taxonomy (NCBI): domain Bacteria; kingdom Pseudomonadati; phylum Campylobacterota; class Epsilonproteobacteria; order Campylobacterales; family Sulfurimonadaceae; genus Thiovulum; species Thiovulum sp. ES. Next base: position 204 of record AKKQ01000034.1, read on the forward strand.
AAAAGAGAGTGGCTTAGAAGAGCTTTTTATAAAAAAAGATATTAAAAATTTAGCAACTTGTAGCGGAAACCCTCGCCATTTATGGCGGGGATAAAAGCGGACTTATGCTATAATTTAAATTCATAATTACTAATATATATTTATATTAATAACTAAAGCGAAAACCAAACTTATAGTTTTAAATATATTAATTATTGATGCGGTAGGAAGTACCGTCAAAGCCTTTTTATATTCAAACAATGGTTTGGAGTTTCTAGGAAGCCTCACCCTTTAGGGTGGGGTGCTTCACTTGATTATGTTTTTGGTGTTGAAGTTGGTTTGGATACAAATGCTCGAAAAAATCGTGTTGGAAAAAATATGCAATTAACAATCTCTAAAATATTCAAGAAAAACTCTATCAATTTTAAAGAAGAGGTTGAAATCTCTAAATTTCCAGAGATAACTTCAATGGGAGTTGATTTAAAAATATTTGATTTTGTAATAGAAAAAGAAAAAATAACATATTTAATCGAAGTCAATTTTTATAACAGTGGTGGTTCAAAATTAAACGAAGTTGCAAGAGCATGCACAGATATTGCTCCAAAAATTGATAAATATGACAATTATAAATTTGTTTGGATTACCGACGGACAAGGTTGGTTATCTGCAAAAAATAAACTTGAAGAGGCTTTTAATAACATACCCCATCTATACAATTTAAATAGTTTAGAGAGCTTTCTTCAAAAGGTGAAAAATGAGATTTAACTGCTCACCAGTTGTGAAATGGGTTGGAGGAAAACGACAACTTTTAGGAGAGATTGAGAAGCGAATTCCAAAATTTGAGAGATATTTTGAACCATTTATCGGAGGCGGTGCAACTCTTTTTAATTTTCAACCAAAAGATAGTTTTATTTCCGATATAAATGGAGACTTGATAAATCTCTATAAAACTGTTCGAGATTTTCCAGAAGAGTTAATTGAAAGTTTGAAAATTCATCAAAACAGTCCAGAATATTTTTATGAAATACGAAATTTAGATCGTTCTGAAAACTTTAAAAATTTATCAAATGTAGAAAAAGCTAGTAGATTTTTATATCTAAATAAAAGTGGTTTTAACGGACTTTATCGAGTAAATAGTCGAGGTGAATTCAATGTTCCGTTTGGAAAATATAAAAATCCTGTTTATGCTATTCCAGAAAATATCCGAGAGTGTAGTCGTTTTTTAAAGAGTGTCAAAATCAAACATGGGGATTTTGAACTTTTTAGAGATGAAATTCAAAAAGGAGATTTTTTCTATTTAGATCCGCCATATTTTCCTGTTTCAAAAACATCAAATTTTGTTTCATACACAAAAGAGAGTTTCAATTTTGATGACCAAAAACGATTACTAAATTTCTTAAAATTGGTAGATAAAAAAGGTGGAAAATTTCTTCTTTCAAATTCATATTCTGATGAGGTTTTAGAATTCTATAAAGATTTTAAAATTGATATTGTTGAAGCTGGTAGATCGATAAATAGCAAAGGTAATAAACGGGGAAAAGTCCGTGAAATCTTAGTTCTAAACTACAAATAAAAATATGTGAAAGTGGTATTGAATTGTGCTTAAACTTACTTTAAGTATTCTTGATGAAGCTCTTTGCCTGACATTTTCACCGTAGGATCTGTAAATAAATTCTTTTTCAGCATCAAATAATCTTGAATATTGTTTATATTTTCTTATTGTCTTCATTGCGAAATTTTAGCAATTAGGTCAGTAGCTTTTCTGAACTTTTGAAATTTAGTTTTTAGGGCGAAGTTTTTTATTTTTTGTTTGGAATTCCGCCCGAATGGACGGAAAAGGAGGTTTAAAAAGATTAACTAGCTGGTGCAGTCTCTTTTGTAGAAATGATTGAAGAAGGGATAACTTTTTTATAAACACCTCTTACAACACCACCCATTGCAGCAGCAGGAGCAAAACCAAAAGCATAACCTTGGCAAACTTTACCAGCAAGGTAAGTTAAACCGTCTTTAGCACCTTCGCCAAAAATACTTTGACCAAATGCATCACCGATAACTTCACCAGCTTTTGTTTTACCTTTTGTTTCAGCAACTTCTAATTGACCTTTAAATCCGTCAATAAGACTTGTAATAAAGTTTGTTCCACCTTCGTATTGTGCAGAAATTACACTGTAATCTGTATTGTTCTCAGCCATCTTAGTTTCCTTTGTTTCTTCTTTTTTTGTCTCAACTACTGGAGTTTCAACTTTTTCTTGTTTTTTAGCTTCAGTTTTCACTTCCACTTTTTCTGTTTTAGCTTCGACTTTCGGAGTTTCAACTTTAGCTTCTGTTTTTACTTCTGCTTTAGGAGTCTCTTTAGTTTCCACTTTTGTCTCAACTACTGGAGTCTCAACTTTAACTTCTTGTTTTTTTTCAGTGGTTTTAACTGATTTTGCACTGTTATTAACAGGCTTTGATTCTTGTTTAGGAGCTTTATTCTTGTTTGTAACTTTATTATTACTGTTTTTAGAAGGTTCAACCACGACAATAACCTCAAGTAATTTATTTCGATAATTTATTATCGAGTAGAATTATATAGATAAGTTTATTAAATTAAGATTAAACTGTGGCTTATAACTTGATTACTTTTAAATAATAAACCACTTTTTAAGAGTGAAAACTTTAACTCCACCAAACTCTATTTCCGAAATATTGGAAAAGTGATGTTTCTCAAAAAGTTCAACAATTTCATCTTTTGAAAGTTTGGAAAAGAGAATTAGGTATCGATTTTTTTGAAGAACTCGAGAAATTTCAGAAATTGAATCCATCCAGCCATCACCATCAAGAACGATATTTTCAAAATCTTCACCCGCAAAAGGAAAACGACGACCAAGATTTTTTGACAAATCAACTCCTTCCGAAAGTCGATCATCTGCAATTTCAGAAACTAATTTTCCGACCTCATCGCTAGAGATAAATCCAAAGTTACTATTTGGCTCATCGATCAAAATATTTTCAAGAATCTGTTTCAAACAGTCTCCTTTTTCTCCTATTCTAGCAAATGCTAAAATTTCAAAAAGAGGAAATTGTAAAATGAGAATCGGAATTATCGGAGCAATGCGAGAGGAAATCGAACCAATTTTAGAGAAAGTTGGCGATTTTCAAAAAATAGAATATGCAAAAAATATCTACTATCAAGCAACTTTTGGCGAACACGAACTTTTTATCGTATATTCAAAAATTGGAAAAGTCTTTTCAACAGTTACCGCAACTGTTTTAATTGAGAAATTTGGAGTTGAAAAAGTTCTTTTTTCTGGAGTCGCAGGTGGAATTAGTAAAGATTTGAAAATCGGAGATTTGATCTATGCAACAAAACTTTCCCAGCATGATTTAGACATTACAGCATTTGGACACCCACACGGTTTTGTTCCCGAAGGTTCTGTTTTTGTTGAGAGTTCATCAGATTTAAACAGAATTGCCGATGAGGTCGCAACAGATTTGGGTGTGAAATTGAAAAGCGGAATTATCGCAAGTGGTGATCAATTTGTCGCTGATCCTAGTCGTAAAAGTTGGATTGAAAAAGAGTTTGGTGCTGATGCTGTTGAAATGGAGGGTGGTTCTGTTGCTGTCGTTTGTGATTCTCTCGGAATTCCTTTCTTTATTTTGAGAGCAATAAGTGATACGGCAGACGATTCGGCTGATGTTGATTTTGATACTTTCCTCCAAAAATCTGCAAAAGTGAGTGCAGACTTTGTTTTAAGAATGGTTGAAAAACTTTGAAATTAGTCGCAAATAATAAAGTCGCTTTTCACAACTACAATATTTTAGATAAATTTGAGGCGGGAATTGTTCTCGTTGGTGGTGAAGTAAAAGCAGTCCGTGCTGGTCGAGTCAATTTACGAGATAGTTATGTTCGGATCGATCGGGGCGAAATCTTTCTTTTACAGGCACATATTAGCCAACTTGAAACAACAAATCGTGCTTTTGGTTATGACGAAATCCGAAAACGGAAACTTCTTCTTCACAAAAGAGAGATAGAAAAACTTTTTGGAAAAGTATCAAAAACCGCTCTCACAATTGTTCCCACAAAACTCTATATCAATTCTAAAAATCTTATTAAAGTCGAAATTGGTCTTGCTGAAGGAAAAAAACTTCACGACAAACGACAAGCTTTAAAAGAGAAAGATTTGAAACGAGAAAGCGATCGAGCTATGAAAAATTTTCAATAGTTGATTTTTAGAAGAGAGAATCCGATGAGTTTCTCTCTTTTTTTGTAATTTTTATAAAAGGTTTTTTTTTGAAAAGAGTTTTAGTTACAGGCGGAAACGGAGCTTTAGGTAGTTCCTTGAATTTTGATAATTTTGAAATTATTAAACTCTCTAAAAAAGAGTTTGATTTTACAGACAGGGAAGAGAGTTTAAAAAAACTTTCTGAAATTTCGCCAGATGTGATAATTCATGCAGGAGCTTTTACAAATGTTGAAAAGTGTGAAGTTGAAAAAGATGAAACATATAGAATAAACACGATTGGAACACTAAATTTAGTAAATTGGGCAATTGATAAAAAAGTCTTTTTTGTTTATATTAGTAGCACTGGAATTTACGGAACAGAATTGGAGAAACCTTATACGGAATTTGATGAACCCAAACCAACAACAATTCACCATAAAAGTAAATTTGAAGCTGAAAAAATTGTACGGACTCATTTAAAAAAGCACCTCATCGTAAGAACTGGTTGGCTTTTTGGAGGTTCAATTGAAAGTCCAAAGAATTTTGTTTATAAAAGATTTTTAGAGGCAAAAAAAGTTGAAACTTTAGAAGCAAATAGTGTGCAAATTGGAAATCCAACTTTTGTGGAGAATTTGTCAAAGCAGTTGAAAGTTTTAATTGCCGATGAGGTTGTTGGAACTTTTAATATTACTGATCATGGTTCAGCTTCCAGATTCCAGTATATTTCAGAAATCACAAAACTTTTTGGATTAAAAACAGAAGTAGTTCCTACAAATAATTTTAAACGAATTGCTCCAGTTTCACATAATGAATCTGCAATAAATTATAAATTACAACTTTTAGGTCTCGATTTAATGGAAGATTGGAGAGTCTCTTTAAAACGATATATTTTAAATCTTATGGACTCAAAGAGAATTTAGAAGTTCTTATCTATTTTGTCAAGTGCCGAAATTGTTGTTCTTCTCAATTCCATCTGTTTTTCTAAAACTGCCATATCATATTCGTGGTTGTTTTTGAGTATCTCTTTTGTGATTTCTGAAATTATTTCAAGATGTTTGTCTGTTGTTTTTAGCGGTTCAAACTCTTGACCAAGCAGTAGTGAAATTGATTTTAAAATAGACTCGGACATATGTTTTATTGTTCCGTCAATGAGCAAACCAAAATTTTGAATAAGTATTGCTGTTTGAACGATGAGGTGTTCTGTATGGATAATTCTATCCGCCATTTCGCCAATTCTATCCGCCATAATTCCAATTTCTGATGCCATCCAAAGAACTCTATTCGCCATTTCACCAACCTCTTCACCTTTACTCGCAAACTGGTAGCCGTATTCCATTCCCTTACTTGCAAATTGGTAGCCATAATCCATTCCCTTACTTGCAAAAGTGTAAGCATCTTTTCCCATGTTTGAAGCAAATTTATAGGCATCATCTTCTGTTTTCATCACAAAATCGTGAGCTTTGTCCCGTGTATCAGATGTAAATTGATAGGCATCTTTTCCCATATTTGAAGCAAATTTGTAGGCATCGTCTTCTGTTTTTGTCGCAAATTTATAGGCGACATCTCTTGTTCCAGATGCAAAGTCTGACATCATTTGTCCAAAACCTTGGTTTTTATCATTTTCTTCTAAAATTACACGACTTTTTAAAAATTTCTCAAAAGTATTTACAAATCGTTCAACTTTTTCTAAATCTTGGTTTTCTGGATTTTCTAGGAGTGTTTCTGAAAAATTATAAAGATAACTTTCGAGATTTTGAAAAATTATCTCTATTTTCCCAACTTTCTCTTCTTGTTCTTCTAATGTTTCCAGTGAATCTAAAAGTTTTTCATTTCCTGAAAGTGCGGATAGTCGGAAAAGACCTTTTTTGGAGATTGCGACCTCATCGCCCTCTTTCTGAAAGTGTTTGCCCTCTTCTAATTTCTCTTGAAATTTCTGAAAAAGGCTCTCACTCTCTTCGGAGAGTTCTGAAAGTCTATTAAGAGAGACGGGAAACACTATTCTCGCCTCTTATTTTTTTGTTGCTTATCGTCTTTCGTTGTCAAACTGAGATTGTGCAACACTTTTTCTGTCATACACATATGGAATAAATGCAATTTGTCGAGACTTTTTGATCGCATCTGTTACCATATCTTGGTGTCTCTTACAGTTGCCTGTTAGTCTCCGAGGCATAATTTTAAATCTCTCAGAAAGAGAGTATTTGTAAGTATCAACATCTTTGTAGTCAATAAAATCAACTTTATCTGCACAATATTTGCAGTATCTTTTTTTAAACTTTCTTTTTTCAGCCATTTTTTTATCCTAAATAAAAATTAGAAAGGAACATTTCCATCCATATCACCGTTTATATCGATAACTGGTTCCTCTTTTTGTTTCCCACTGTTTTGTTGAGAATTTTGGTTGTTTCCATTAGGAGTATTATTATTGCCATTCCAACTGCCATTTCCAGAATTTTGATTCTGATAACTACCTTGATTTTGGTTGTAATTATTGTTATAACCGCCACCATTATTGTTGAAATTTCCATTGTTTTGTTGTGCAGAAGCTTTGCTTTCTGGAAAGTAGAAAGACTCGACGACAACAGAGTGTTTGCTTCTTTTTCCGCCATTTTGGTCAGTCCATTGATCAAATTGAAGTCTTCCCTCAATCAAAATTTTAGAACCTCGTTTAAAATATCTACCAATAGTATCAGCAGCTCCACCAAAAACAGTAAAATCTACGAACATCGTTTCATCTCGCATTTCACCGCTTTGTGCTTTTGTTTTTCTATTGACAGCAATACCACTTTTTCCAATAGCTAAACCACTTTGACCATGTCTAACTTCAATATCTCTAGTAAGATGACCTAACAACATAACTTTATTCATAACGACCTCCTAATTTGTCGGAAACTACTCTCCTTGCTTCTCTTCGCTTGGAGTCTCTTCAGGTGTTTCTTCTTTCTCTTCTACTTCAGGTTTTTTACCATTTGCAGTATCAACCATACCGTTAAAAGCAGAAACTTCTTTTTTGCTATCATATTTGATTGTAAGATATTTTAAAACATCTTCAGAAAGCTTTAAAAGTCTCTCTAATTCTTTGATAACAGAAGGGTTAGTTTTAAAATAAACAACACCGTAGAAACCTCTTTTGTTTTTGTCGATTTCGTAAGCGAGTTCTCTCATACCTAGTTCTTTATAAGCTAGGATTTCACCGCCATTTTTCTCAATAGCTTCTTTAATATTCTCAACTTTAGCACTGTTCTCTTCTGGAGTTAGTGTAGGTTTAAGAATAAAGACTTGTTCGTAATGTCTCAAAAAACACTCCTTATGGATTTTACCCTTTTTAGGGGCAAGGATTTTGAAACGGAAAGTATATCAAAACTAAAATTAAATTATTCGTCTTTCGATTTGGTGGGAAAGTGCTACAAGAATTTCGTAATCGATTGTTCCAAAAATTTGAGACAAATTACTTGTGTCATTAAAAATCTCTAAAACGGGTTCAGTTGAATTATAAATTGTGGAATCCATGGAAATTTTGCCAAAAGGTTGTTTTCCGTTTGGAGTTTTAAAAAGTGAATTTGTGATGACCTCATCGGAAAGTCGTCGAAAACCGTCGGCATATCCAATATCGTAGGCGGAAAGTTTTTCATTACCGACTTTTGAAATTCCTCCATATCCAACACGAAAATTCGGTTTCGCATTTCTTAATTCACCAACTTTTTCAGCAAAAAGTGATAAAACAGGTTTGAGTTTTGGAAAAAGAAGTGCTTTGTCTCCTTTTAAATATCCGTAAGAAGCAATTCCAACACGAACAATTTCATCTTCAATAATTTCAGTCCGAAAAACTCCCGCAGAATTGTTTGAGTGAAAATGAATATTTGGAAAGAATTTAGAAACTCTATTTTTGATATTTTTGAAAGTTTCCCTTTGAGTGAAAAGTGAAGTCGAAAGAACATCAGCTTCTCGAAAATGTGTAAAAACTCCACTAAGTTTAAAATTTTTCTCACGAATTTTCTCTAAAGCAGAATCCAATTCAGAAACAGAAATTCCAAGCCTGTGCATTCCCGTATCAATTTTTAATTCAATATTTTCAGAACTATATTTTTCAAAATCTGCCATCGAATTTATTGTGTAAAAAAAGTTTTCTCTTTTTACTACTTTTTTTGGTGCAAGAATCAAAATATAAGAAAATAAGTTCTCTATTTTTTCCGCTTCATCAACAGTCCGAACAACAGCCCGAGAAATTCCAAACTCTTTTGCCAATTTTGCAATTTCTACCAAACCGTGTCCATAAGCATTGTCTTTTAAAACAACAGAAATTTGATCAATATTTCTAACTCTTTTTGAGATTTCAGTCAAATTTGAAAAATAATTTTCTCGGGAAATTGTGATGTAACTCAATTATACCTCTGGAGTTTGGGGTGGAAATTCGTCCGTGCTATCTGCTGGGTTTGGGTGTGGAACTTTCAAATCACTATCTTGAATATTTCCAATGTTATTTATGTTTGAGTTGCTATCATCACAACTTACAAAAAGCATTGCTACTAGAAATATAAGAATTTGTTTCATTTTATAATCTCTTTTTTAAGTTATATTTCGGCATTATCTTATCAAAAAAGGAGTTTTTATGGAAAATTACTTTAAACGACAAATTCAGCTTTGGGGAGTTGAAAAACAGCTTTCGCTTCGGGAAAAATCGATTTTAATTGTTGGATCAGGCGGTTTGGGTTCTTCACTCGCTTTAGCTCTTGGTTCTGTGGGGATTGGTCAAATAACTCTAGTTGATTTCGATGAGGTCGAGATTCACAACATTCATCGACAAATCGCTTTTTCATTAAAAGATCAGGGAAGAAGCAAAGCAAAAGTTGTAAAAGAGAGAATTGAGAGCCGAAGCCACTATACAGAAGTCCAGAGTTTTGAAGAGAGTTTTGAAGAGTTTTCAGGTAGAGACTTGGAATTTGATTTGATTTTTGACGGAACAGATAATTTGGATACACGGAATCGAATTGATGAATATGCAAAAAAGATTGGAATTCCTTGGGTTTATGGTTCTGTTGAATCATTTTTTGGATATGTCGGATTTTTTGAAAAAGCACCGTTTCGGACTTTCCAAATTATGGAAAAAGGAGTTTTAGGAGTTGCGGCACCAATGGTAATGCAAGTTGCATCGCTACAAGCAAATATTGGATTGCGATACCTTGTTGGTGAAGATACTTTTAAAGAATCGCTTTACACACTCTCTTTTGAAAATGACGGCTCATTTGCAACAAAAAAATTCAAAATGCCTGTCGAATGATAGAATTTCAGAAAAAGATTTTGTAATTTGAAAAAGAAAATTGGAACAGTAAAAACACTACTTGATGCACTTCCATTTATAAAGCAATTTAGTGGTGAAATCGTAGTTATTAAATACGGAGGTTCAGCACAAACATCTCAAACTTTAAAAGAGAGATTTGCGGAAGATATTTTACTTCTGCACCTCATCGGAATTAGACCTGTGATTGTGCATGGTGGAGGAAGTCGAATCACCGAACTTTTGGAACAGCTGAAAATCGAGACTGAATTTATTGATGGTCAGCGAGTTACTTCTGATGAAGTTATGAGAATTGCGGAAATGGTTTTGAGTGGCGAGATAAATAAGGAAATTGCATCTCTAATAAATCATTTTGGAGCAAAAGCAATTGGGATTTCTGGGAAAGACTCAAATTTTATAACGGCAAAACCTTTTGAAAATGGAAAATTAGGAAGAGTTGGAGTTGTTGAAAAAGTAGATTCTCGAGTAATTCACAAACTTTTAGAAGAGAAATTTATTCCAGTAATTGCACCGATTGGTTCTGGAGAAGAGCTTGGCGACATTGGTTTCAACATAAATGCAGATGTTGCTGCAAGTGCAATTGCTCAAAATATTGGTGCGAAAAAAATTCTCTTCTTAACTGATACTGTTGGAGTTCTTGACAAAGATGGCGAACTAATCCACAGTCTCTCTACCGATGAGGTCAAAAAATTAAAAGAGAACGGCACAATTTACGGCGGAATGATTCCAAAAGTGAATGCTTGTCTTTCAGCTGTAAGTGGTGGAGTTGAAAAAGCCCACATTATTGACGGTCGAGTAGAACACTCAATTCTTCTTGAAATTCTCACATCTGACGGTATCGGAACACAATTCGTAAATTGAGAGCAGACACTTATATTTCAAAAAAATTTCCCGAACTGAGCAGGAATAAAATTCAGAGTTTAATAAAAGATTCTGAAATTCTGCTTGACGGAAAAGTGCTAAAAAAAAGTTCATTCCAAATTGAAAATGAACCAGAAATAGAGTTTCTAAAAAAAGATATTTTTGTTGGTCGAGGTGGGGACAAACTCCACCATTTTTTAGAAAATATAGACTTGGATATTTCAAATTTTGTGGCACTTGATGTTGGTGCTTCGACTGGCGGTTTCACTGAAGTTTTATTAAAAAATGGAGTTGAAAAGGTTTTTGCACTTGATGTTGGAACTTTGCAACTTCACCAAAAACTACGGGAAAATCCAAAAGTGATCTCAATTGAAAATACTGACATTCGGAAATTTGAAACTTCCCAAAAATTTGATTTAATTACCTGTGATGTCTCATTTATCTCTTTGAGTGCAATTCTTTCTGATTTGGTTCGTTTGACAAACAACTATTTGATTTTGCTTTTTAAACCACAATTTGAAGTCGGTAAAAATGTAAAACGGGATTCTCGCGGAGTTGTTCTTGATAAAAAAGCAATTTGGGAAGCAGAACAAAATTTCATTCAAAAATGTGAAAATCTAAATCTAAAACTTTTAGAAAAAAAAGAGTCTGAAATTTCTGGTAAAAAAGGAAATCTTGAAACTTTTTTTCTTTTTAAAATTATGTAAATAACAGATTAAAGCATTTTGATAGAATCTATTAAATTATAAAATTTATAATTACAAATATTAGGAGTTAGATATGAGCAGTGAAAAAGGAAGAATTTTAAAATTCCATATTTTAAGATACAACCCACTTGATAAAAATGACAAACCGCATATGCAAACTTATGAATTAGAGGAGACAATGGGAATGACACTTTTTGTTGCTCTCAATGTTTTAAGAGAGACTCAAGATCACTCTTTGCAATTTGATTTTGTTTGTCGAGCGGGAATTTGTGGTTCATGTGCAATGGTAATTAATGGAAAACCAGATTTAGCTTGTAAAACTTTGACATCAAATTTTCCAAACGGCGAAGTTACACTTATGCCACTACCAGTTTTTGAGTTAATTGGTGATTTGTCTGTAAATACAGCGAAGTGGATGCAGGAGATGAGTCAGCAAATTGAAGGCTGGATTGTTACAAATGAAAAAGTTAATATAGATATTCTTGAAGAGAGAATGAAACCAGATGTTGCCGATGAGGTCTTTGAACTTGATCGATGTGTTGAGTGTGGCTGTTGTGTTGCGGGTTGTGGAACAAAACGAATGCATGATAATTTTGTCGGAGCAGTTGCATTAAATAGAGTTGCTCGTTTTCATGCCGATCCTAGAGATGTCCGAACTGATGAGTATTGGTATGACATTATCGGAAATGATGACGGAATTTTTGGCTGTATGTCGCTACTTGGTTGTGCAGATGTTTGTCCAAAAGAGTTGCCTCTACAAAGCAAACTTGCATTTTTACGAAGAAAAATGGTGGCTCAGGGCTAATTTTTTATGTTCGGATTCACTCCGAGCATCTTCACAAATCCCTATTCTGATAAAATCAAAAAAAAAGGAAATAGGGTTTGCGAACCCTAAAATATTCTACAATTTTTCCATTTTAAAACTCTGTTTGAAATGGTGCATGAAAAGATAGTCCGACCTCATCGATGTTTAAAAGGTGAAATCAGAAATGTAAATTATAATTACTTGTTTTTAAAATTAAGTTTCAGCGAAATCGTGCATGAATTCCGAAACAAATTCGGAATAGATATTTAAATAAGTTTTCCCTCATTTAAAAATTGAGATGGTTCAAAGCTTTTATCTTTTTTGTCGTCCATTCTTGCAAATGATAGATATAAAATCTCTTTCGCTCTTGTTACGGCAACATAAAAAAGTCGTCGCTCTTCATCAATTCCGCCATCACTCTGTTTTGATAATTTTGTATTTGGAAATCGCCCGTCCATTAAATCAACAATATAGACTTCACGAAATTCAAGACCTTTTGATGCATGAACAGTCAATAAATTTACACCGTCGCCTTTTGTTAAATCCTTAGAACCGAGAACCATGGCATTTAAAAAAGATCGGTGGTCGTTGTAACTCATAGAGAGTTTTTTGATGATTTTTACACGATTTACAATTCCCGCAACAGCATCTTTCTCTTTCTCTTTACTGTGTTCCCCATTTGGCAATTTTGATCGCGAACTTTTCAAAATATTCAAAATATATCGATAGATTTTTCCATTTGCAATAAGTTCGATAACTTTTACAGGATTTTTTGCATGTCTAAAAGTTAAAAGTAATTTACGGAATTCAAAAAGCAATTCCGCACCATCTTCAGAAAGTCGCGGGTGTTTCAAAATTGGATTAGATAAAAATTGTTCGGGAAAATTAAATTTTTGAAATCTTGAAACACTTCCGAGTTCTATAAAATCATTACTCAAAAGCAGTTGCCGATTATTTTGTCCGCTTTTAAATGGATTTGAAATATTTCGATTTGGCTCGTAAAAACCTCTGTAAATATCTCCATTTCCAAGCAGTTTTAGTGCTTCAAAAATATCTTTAGCTGTTCCAACTCCAAGACCTTTTGCATATTCAAAAATGTGAATAAATGCCATCATATCTTTGTGATTTAGCAAAATTGTGTAAATGTCAAGAAGTGCTTTCACCTCTTTTGTTTCAAAAAGCGACCGACCGCCTCGCCGTTTTGCAGGAATATTGAATTTTCTCAAAGCTCCCTCGATTCCGTCGGCGGACGAATTATTTCGGAAAAGGATTGCGATTTCAGAGTGTTCAGTTTTTGATTTTTTGACAATTTCAGAAATTCCATCATATTGAGAAAAAAGCTTGTCAAATTTTAGTAATTTTGGCGGAATATTTGGAAACTTTTTTGTAACTTCTAACTGCTTTTCGTAGAGTCTCTCATTTTTTGAAATCACAAGATTTGCTAAATCAAGAATTGGTTTTGTTGAACGGTAATTTTTGACAAGAGTATGAACTTTGGCATTTGGAAATTTTTCGGTGAAAGAACCAATAATTGAGATGTTTGCACCGTTAAAAGCATAAATACTTTGGTCGTAATCACCAACACAAAAGAGTGATTTCGGTTTCAATTCCGCAATTAGAGAATCTTGTAAAAGATTTGTGTCCTGATATTCGTCAATCAAGATTTCAACATATTCGGGACGATCATTTTTTAAACTCTCTTTCATTCTCAAAAGCAAATCATTAAAATTCATAAAGCCGAGTTCCCGTTTTGTCTCTTCAAACTCATCTACAATATTTTGATAGACATCAGCAAAAATTTCGTGGTCTTCTTTGTTTTCCTCAATCCAATCACCAAAATCTTTTTCTAACTCGATATTTTGATAAAAATTATAAACTTCATAAAGATATTTTGAAGAATACGGCACAGCAAGTTCGGAGTCAATTTGAGAAAAATCTCGTCTTTCATAAATTGTCCGGAAAAGTGTCCGAATATCGCCCTCTTGTTTCAAAATTAGATTTGGATTTCGGCTTCTCAAATATTTATAACTTACCGAGTGAAAAGTTCCCGCAACAATTCGCGATGCAATCTCTTTGTCAAAAATTTTCGCAACTCGCTCAACCATTTCGCCAGATGCCTTATTTGTAAAAGTGAGTAATAGAATTTTTTCGGGTGAAACTCCTTTTTCGATGAGGTTCGCAATTCGTCCAACAATTGTAGATGTTTTTCCAGTTCCAGCCGAAGCGATAACAAGATTGTATCCGAGTGAAGATTCAACAGCCTCTTTTTGCTCTCTATTTAAATTTGATATGTTTTTTCCTTTTTTAGTAAAATCGTTAAAAATTTGAAAGAAAAAAATATGAGAATTCTAAAAGATATTGTTTCTATGAAAAGTGAGACTCCAAACAGCGGTGGAATTTTAGAATATATCGAAAATTTACTACCCGATTTTAGTGCCGAATATTTTCGAGAGGGCGGTGTTGAAAACCTCTTTTTGAAAAAAAAATTTTCTGATGGAATTCATCTCTGTTTAGCTGGACATATTGATGTTGTTCCTGCGGGAGAAGGTTGGGAAACAGAGCCGTATGAACCAGTTGAAAAAGATGGTTTTATTTACGGTCGTGGAACTCAAGATATGAAAAGTGGAGTCGCTTCCATGGTTGAGGCACTTCGAGAAATTAAAAATTTTAACGGAACTCTCTCGCTTCTTTTAACAAGTGATGAAGAGGGAGATGCAGATTTTGGAACAGTTCTTGTTTTAAAAGAGTTGAAAAAGCGAAATGAACTCCCAGGTTTTTCACTTATTACAGAACCAACAAGCGAGGGAAAAATGGGCGATGTGATAAAAATTGGACGACGAGGATCAATAAATGGGACTCTCACAATTTTTGGAAAACAGGGACATGTCGCATATCCAAAAAAGAGCATAAATCCAATTCATCTTTTTGCAGATAAATTGGAAAAACTTGCTGGACATAAATTTGATGATGGAGATGATTTTTTTCAACCGAGCCAACTTATTATTACAGATATTCGAGGCGGTTTGGAAGTTACAAATGTAACACCTGAAACTCTCAAAATTATGTTCAATGTTCGGAACAGCACAAAAACAGATTTAGAAAAAGTTGAAAATTATGTTCGAGAGGTTTGCGGGGATTTAAAATTTGAGTTGAAGATTTCTCAATCATCAAAACCTTTTCAAACAGACTCAAACAGCAAAATTGTTGAAATCTTAAAAAGTTCTGTTGCTGAAATTTGTGAAATAGAACCTAGCTTAACAACTGGTGGAGGAACTTCTGATGCTCGTTTTATGGGTGAGTTTGGTGTAAAAGTGGCAGAGTTTGGTGTCCGAAACGACAGAATTCACTCGTCAAATGAGAGAGTATCTATTGATGAGGTCGAAAAACTTACAAAAGTTGTCAAATCAGTTTTGGATAAATTTTAGAATTCGGGGAAATCCCCGAAAATAGGTTTCACAAAAATTTTAAAGCGACCTCATCGGCAAGAAGATAGTTTTTATTAAAAATTCTGTTCTCTTTTTCTAAAACTATCCCTTTTTCTAAAAGTAGATCTAAGATTTTCAAATCTAAATCATTTTTGGAAACTCCAATTTTTGAACGAAAACCTAAAAAGAGTTTTTCAAAAAAAAGATCATTTTCCGAAAGCTTCTCAATTTCTCTATCAAAAGGATTTTCAATATATTTTTGCGGGTTTCTTTCTGGGTAATATCGGAAATCATTCCAAAATCCAACTGCACCACTTCCCAAACCTAGATAGTTTTCACCACCCCAATATCCCAAATTGTGAATAGACGGATTTCCAAAATTTGAAATCTCATATTGCGGAAATTTTTCAGATATTTTTTCCAAAAGCCATTCAGTTTCTGAAATATTTTCAAAATTCTTTTCCCCGATTTTTTGAAAAGGTGTTCCCTCTTCAATTGTCAAAGAATAGAGACTTAAATGGTCAATCGGCAAATTTTCCAACTCTGAAATCTCTTTTTCTAAAAACTCTCTATTGTCAAATTTTGTGCCGTAAATTAAGTCGAGGGAAATTCTCTCAATTCCAACTTTATTTGCTTTTTCCAAAATATCTTTTGCCCGTTTTCCAGAGTGATGACGACCAAGATATTTTAATTTCTCAGTTTGAAAACTTTGCACACCGAGAGAAAGACGATTTACACCAAGATTTTTCATCTCTCTCAACCAATTTTCATTGGCACTATTTGGATTTGCCTCGACTGTAATTTCAACTGTTTCCGACAAATCTAATTTGCTAAAGAGCTTTTCATAAAATTTGGATTCAACTGTTGAAGGTGTTCCTCCGCCAATAAAAATTGTCTTGAATTTAGAAACTTCAAATTTTTGGGTGTCAAATTCTAATTGTTTGGAAAGTGCATCAAAATATCTCTCCTTTTCAGAAGAGATTCCCGTAAAACTGTTGAAAGAGCAATACGGACATTTTGTATCGCAAAACGGAATATGAATGTAAAGAAGTGGATTCAAGAATTTTCTCGGAGTCGATAAAACTCTTTTCGGTAGTTTTCAAACTCACCTTTTTCAATCGCATCTCGAATTTCCGACATCAAATTTAAATAGTAGTGTAAATTGTGCATTGTCGCGAGTCGAACATATGTAATCTCTTTTGCTCGGAAAAGATGATTTAAATAGGAACGGGAGTAATTTTGACAAGTGTAGCAATTGCATTTTTCATCAATTGGTTTTGAGTCCTCTTTAAATCGGGAAGCTTTTATACTTAGTCGCCCAAAAGTAGTGAAAATTGTTCCGTTTCGTGCATTTCGAGTCGGCATCACACAATCAAACATATCAATTCCACGATATACATTTTCGATGAGGTCTTCAGGTGTTCCGACTCCCATTAAGTATCGAGGTTTATCAGTTGGCAAAAGCGGAGCTGTAAATTCTACTGTGTCATACATCGCCTGATTTGGTTCGCCAACAGAAAGCCCACCGATTGCAAAACCGTCAAAAGAACGATTTTGGTATTCAATTCCAGTCAATTCTTTCGCACTTTTTTCTCGAAAATTTAGATTTGTTCCACCTTGAACAATTGCAAAAATATTTTGGTCGAGTCCAATTCCTTTTTCTCTTTTTTGTAGGAAATATTCGAGTGAATTTTTTGCCCACCGAGTTGTTCTTTCAATAGATTCTCGAATTCTTTTCTCTTCAGCTGGTAGTGCGATGAGGTCGTCCAAAACCATCATAATATCGCTACCCAAATCATTTTGAATATCTACGACCTTTTCTGGAGTAAAAAAATGTTTTGAGCCGTCAATATGACTTTTGAAATGAATTCCGACCTCATCAGTTTTTGAATCTTTTAGTGAAAAAGCTTGAAATCCTCCGCTGTCTGTTAAAAAACTTTTTGGGAAACCTGTGAATTTATGGAGTCCGCCCATGTTTTTAACTGTTTTGTGGCTTGGTTTTAAATATAAATGATAAGTATTTGCAAGAATAATTTCAGGTTTCAGATACTGATTTAAATCAACTGTATCCAAACCTTTCATTGTTGCAACTGTGCCGACGGGCATAAAAACAGGAGTTTGAATTGTGCTGTGTGCTGTTTTTAAAATTCCCCGTCGTGCTTTTCCGTCCGTTGCTTTAACAGTAAATTCCAATTATTTCTCAACTTTCACTGTGTAAATTTTTCCGTTCGCGACATAAACTGAGAAAAGTTGATTATTTGCTTCTACAAAAATTGCATCTCCAATTCTTTCATCTGTAATTGTTGAAGAAGATAGCATTTTATTTTGTGTAATTGTCCCACCATCTGAAATAGAGTAGCTGTAAATTCCGCTATCTGCACTACTAACCGATTCTCCTCCGCTAATTGGAAAAGAGATAATTCCATTTTCATTGTTATATTTTAATGCTTCTGAATTCACAAAAACAGGTGAAGAATTGTAGTAATCTCCAATTACTCTTGAACTCACAATTTCAGGGTCTTTTAAATTTGATAAATTAAATGAGTCTAATCTAACACCTTGGTCAAGACCAATTTCGCTTTGATCAACTCCAAAAGTTAAAAGTGTGCTGTTTTCAGGAATATATTTTATAAGTTCTATCCGTCCATTTGGTGTAATTTCTCCAGCACGGACTGGTGTTGTCTCATCAGACATATCTGTTAAATATAACCGTTTGTCGCCTTTTACAGAAGTAATTGCTAAATCTTTGAAGAATTTTACAGATTCCACTTTTTTGAAATATGAAACAAAATTTTCAAGTCCGCCAACTCGAGCTAAAACTCCACCTGTCTGTTCAACAAAAGCTTCGACTCTATTTCCAACCTCATCGCTATCTTCTGCCCAAGAGAGTTTGTCTGTTGTTGCGACTCTTAAAATCTTGTCATATTCGTCAAGTGAAAATCTGTTTAAAGGTTCTCCGTCAATAAATGTAGAAGCACGATATTCTAAATTTGGATAGAAATTAAATTTTTCAATTCTTGTTCGTCCCCGATACTCTTCAAAAGAGATATGAACAGGAGAGAGTTTATAAGTTAAGTAGAATGAGTTTTGTGAGATATGTTTTTCTGCAATTTCGCCAAAAACTGAGATTTTGTCATTCACAACTCCAGTTACTGTATTTAAGCTAATTACTGTAAAGAAAGAGCCTTGTTGGTCGAGTCTGTTTAGAGATAAAAAATCTTGTGGATCAAGTAATGCACGAGAGTAATTTTGATCTATGTATTGGTATCTTGGTTCATAATATAGATTATTTACAGTTGGTTCTTCATAGTTGTATCGGAAAAGCTTCTCGTTCTCTTCATCTTGTAAAACATCATAGCAGAGATGTTGATACTCTACTGTATCTTGCGGATAACGACACTCATCAATATCAGAAAGATAATCTTTTGGATAGTCTATATCAATACATGGTTGAAATTCCAAGAAAAGATAGAGCTGATTTCCAACCATTCGACTGTCATAAAGAGTTCCATCAAAAAGAATATGTCGTCTAAGTTGTGCAGTATCATCATTGTCAAAATCATAAATCGAGATAAAAGTTCGATCTTCCCGACATCGACCCGCAAAACTCTCTCCACTATATTCCATGTCTGAAATTGAAACAATTCTTTCTCCACTATCTGTTACATAAAAACTATTTACACTTGATGGATAAATCTCACCAGTTTTCCCATTTTTAAGATTTATTGATGGAGTTTGTGCATTGTTTTTTGAGCTACCTTCAAAAAGAACACTCTCAAGAACTTTCTGTTCAATTCTTTTCTGATCTTGTGAAAGTGCATATAAATAATCACCCGTTACAATCAATCTTTTTGGAAAAATAGTCGAACTCGCTTCTACTTCTGGTTCAAATTCATTTAAAAGAGCATTATTTGTAGTCTCAGTTTCCTCTGTTTCAGCCTCTTCTGTTTCAGTCTCGTATCGACTTCTCTTTTCAACCCAACCCCAAAAATTATCTTTTCTTTGACCAATAATAAGACTGTTTGTAACTCGATTTTTCATCTCTGTTAGTGTGTTAGGACTTGATAATTCTCCTGAAAGCTCTGGCAAATTTAGAGTTTTATCAACAGGAGTATGAACCCAAAATCCCATTTTTGTATTGATTTCATCAATTTCAGGAAAATCAAGAAAAGAGTAATTCGTATTTGTTTGCCACTCTTTTTCATCGCTATATTTCCAAACTTTTAAACCTGAAAAAACTTCTGGTGAAAGCACAGTTTTATATGGCAACGAAATTAAATTCCAGCCTTTAAAAATATCAATTTTTCCAATATCTTTTGAATTTACATAGAGTTCAGTATTATCATCAACCGCAATTTCCCAATCTTCATAGCTATAAACCCAAATTCCGTGCCATCGCTTTACACTTGTTAGCGGAGTTATATTTAAATTATCTAATTTATCA
The DNA here is from genome assembly GCA_000276965.1 of Thiovulum sp. ES. Taxonomy (NCBI): domain Bacteria; kingdom Pseudomonadati; phylum Campylobacterota; class Epsilonproteobacteria; order Campylobacterales; family Sulfurimonadaceae; genus Thiovulum; species Thiovulum sp. ES. The sequence goes on from AKKQ01000034.1 coordinate 19,923, forward strand.
TCTATTGCATTATCTGGAGAATATCCAAGCCACTCGCTATACTCTCCATCATAATGCCAAACGAGTCTTACATTCTCGTTGTTAAAAATCCTCATGTTGTCAATATCTGACGGAAGACCGATAAGTTGCCAACCCTTTTTCAACTCTAATCTGTATTCCACAGCATTTAAAAGAGATGATAAAAGAATTGTTGTAAATAATAGTTGTAATATTCTGAACATTTTCTACCTTAAATTCAAACTTTTTTCTAAAATCGATTGAAATCAAATTATATTAAAATAGTTTTAAACAAGTGCAATTTGATAAAATTTTTAAAAAGGCTTATTTTGAGAAAAGCACTTTTTCTTGATCGAGACGGAGTTATAAATCGTGATCTGAATTATGTTTATAAAAAAGAGGATTTCTATTTTATAGATGGTATTTTTGATTTTGTGAGAATTTTTGCGGAAAAAGGTTTTGAGATTTTTGTTGTAACAAACCAATCGGGAATTGCACGAGGATTTTATAAAGAAGAAGATTTTCAGAAAATAAAAAGGTATATGGAAAACTATTTTTGGAAAGAGGGAATTGAAATCACAAAAACATATCATTGCCCTTGCCATCCAGATTTTAGTGAAACTTGTGAATGCCGAAAACCAAAACCAACAATGCTTTTAGAAGCTGAAAAAGAGTTCAATATCGACTTGTCAAAATCAATTTTTGTTGGAGATAGCGAAACAGATATTCTTGCAGGACAAAGTGCTGGAGTTCAAACTTTCTTATTTTCTGAACATAATCTTGAACGAACTTTTCAAAAAATCTTAGATTCTTACAATTCCCAATTTAAACCGTATCCGCCATTCTCTTTTAAATAATTATTCGTTTTTGAAAATGGTTTTGAGTCAAAAAAACCTCGATATGCTGAAAGTGGTGAAGGGTGTGGTGCTTTTAAAATCAGGTGTTTATCTTTATCGATGAGGTCGGATTTTTGCTGTGCATTACTTCCCCAAAGAATAAAAACTACTTTTTCCCTCTCTTTTGAAATCACACGAATGACTTCATCTGTAAATTCTTCCCAGCCTTTTCCACGGTGAGAATTTGCATTTGCCTCCCGAACAGTCAAAGCTGTATTTAAAAGAAATATTCCTCTTTCAGCCCATTTTGATAAATTTCCACTTTGCGGAATTCTCAAACCTAAATCTGAATGTAATTCTTTGAAAATATTTTGTAAAGACGGTGGAATTGGAATATTTTCCCGAACTGAAAAAGCCAATCCATGAGCTTGACCTTTTTTGTGATATGGGTCTTGACCTAAAATCACAACTTTCACTTTTTCTAGCGGTGTTTTTTGAAATGCGGTAAAAATCTCTTCTTTTGGTGGAAAAATATTGAATTGAGTTCTTTCATGCGAAACAAAATTACGAAGTTCTTTAAAAGATGAACTGTTCATATGTTCTTTTAAATGAAAATACCAATCTCTTGGGAATAAACCATAATTATTAGACATTTGGAAAATCTTTTGAAGTTTTTGATGAAGATGGCGCGGTGGACGGGACTCGAACCCGCGACCTCCGGCGTGACAGGCCAGCATTCTAACCAACTAAACTACCACCGCACCTCATCGAATGGTGGTCGCTACAAGACTCGAACTTGTGACATCTACCTTGTAAGGGTAGCGCTCTACCAACTGAGCTAAGCGACCATCTGAAATTTTTTTTTTGGCGACCCCTAAGGGATTTGAACCCATGTTACTACCTTGAAGAGGTAATGTCCTTGGCCAGACTAGACGAAAGGGTCTTTCTAGTCGAAAGGATTAAATGGTGTCCTGTGTTGGATTCGAACCAACGGCCACTTCCTTAAAAGGGAAATGCTCTACCTACTGAGCTAACAGGACTCCGTGAAACTCGATGTTTTGGATGTCATCTTTGTTTCGTGGGTGGAATTATAGTCAGTTTTTTTTTGAATGTCAAGGGTTTTTTAGAAAAGTTTGTAAAAAGTTGAAAAGTTGTGAGAAAATTAGATTTCTCACATTCGACAAAAAAGGCTTAAAACCTAGGCTACATCGTATTCCAAGAGACCTTTTGAGAGTTCAAGAAGAGCAATATCAGCAGGTTTGTAATCTTTGATTTCATTTTCAGAAACCATTGGTTCGTCTCCATTTGCGATCTGTTCAGCCCGTTTTGCAACAATAATTGCGAGTAAATATATATCTCCACCAACAAAAGGGAGTGCTTTAGAAAGAGTGATTTCAAGTCTATTCATTTATTAATCCTTTACAATTGAA
>AKKQ01000035.1 GCA_000276965.1 Thiovulum sp. ES
ATGTTATCTCGAAAGAGTGGAAAAATTTAGAAAATTTATCATCAAAAGAGAGGGTAAATTTTGTAGAAAAAATGACTCATGAAACCAGACAAAATCCGTATCCAAAATATGATTTTGATTTCCATTTTTATAAGTTTCCGTCATATTTAAGAAGAGCCACAATTTCAGAAGCTATTGGAAATGTTTCATCTCATTTTTCAAGACTCAAAAATTGGGAAAAGAAGAAAGAAGCAAAACTTTTAAAAGGTAAAAAGTTCTACGAAAAACCTCCAAATTCACCAGAAGAGATAAACTCTTTTCCTGTTTTTTACAGAAAAGAGATGTTCCAAAAAGTTTCCGATTAAAACGACAATTAGGCAAACTTGCTAAAGCTCAATGAAAATTTGGATTGACTGAAAAGCCAAATATTTGGAGAAAGATTAATAATACACAAAAATACATTTCTCAAAATACAGTCGATGAAGTTATAAAATTTACTAATGAAATTGGTGCTACAAAAATTATTTTTGAGCATTTGGGAAAAATAAAAGGTCGGGGTCGATTAAAACAGAAACTTCAATTTTGGAGAAAAAACCTAATTCAACAAAAAGCAATCGAAAAAGCCCACCAATTCCGAATAAGAGTAAGCCGTGTTCTTGCTCGTGGAACTTCAAAATATGCTTTTGATGGCTCTGGTGAAATTAGTAGAAATGATAAAAAAGATTTGGCAGAATTTGGAAACGGCAAAAAATATCATGCTGACTTGTCGGCAAGTTACAATATTGCTAGTCGATATTTTATTAGAGAAATTTTAAAACCCTTGTCGGAAACGAGAAGGTTGCAAGTTGAGGCAAAAGTTCCTTTTCTTGCAGATAGAAGTCGTCAGACCTTATCATCATTAATTAGTCTAAGAAAAGTTGTTTAGCTGGTTCTAAACTTGCTTTTTTAGTCCGTATTTATGAAAAGCGAAGCCTATTCCATACCCTGAATTTATTTCAGGGTTGGGAGAGGTAGATTTCACTAGAATTTTAAAGAAGATCGAAAAGAGTATGTGAAGGAATTTTTAATTTCTTGTTTAAAGAAAAGGTGAGTTTGTTAAAATTGCTACTTAAATTATTTTGGGATTTGTAATGGAAATAATAAACTCTTTTTTGGACACACTACACAAATATGACTATTTTGCATTTTATTGGTTAGGAGCGGTAGCTTTTTTTGCACTGATTTTTGCTCTTGTTATTAGTGCAAAGAAACCGACTCTTTCCGGTTTTATGTTGCTTCTTGTGATTTTGGCAGTTTTTGTAGGACCATTTTTCACATACTTTAAAATTCACGATTATCTTTATGGAACAGATGTAAAATTGACTTATATTAAGCAGATGAAATTTGCGGATGTGCTTTTGCTTCGTGGAACTCTAACTTCTCGTGGCGAAGAGAGAATAGATAAGTGCCGACTTCACACTTTTGTAGTTCCACCACAAGAGGGATTTAAAGAGAGTTTGGAACCCGTATTTTTATTAAAACCACTAAAAAAGAAGAGTCTTGTTTTTGAAACTGAATTGAATAAAGGGGATACATCAAAAGAATTTATCATCAAATTTACAAATTTTAAGCACTCAAAAGAGATAAATAGTTCGCACATTTACATTTATCCAGAGTGTTTTGCGGAGAAAAAATAGTTGAAAGTTTTGATTTCAACACTTGAGCCGTCGGGAAATTTGCATTTAGAATCTCTTTTATCGGAATTTGGCGATGAGGTCGAAATAGGAGGGATTTTTGATGAAAAGTTTGGAAAACCGATAGTTTCATCTCGAGAATTTGGAGTGATGGGAATTTTTGCAATTCTGCCAAAAATAAAACTAGCAAAACAGAGTTTGGAAAAAATGGTAGAAATAGCGGTTGATTTCGACAAAGTTTTGCTTATTGATTCTCCTGCATTTAATTTGAGATTGGCAAAAAAACTCAAAGAAAAATATCCAGAAAAAGAGATTATTTATTATATTTTGCCAAAAGTGTGGGCATGGAAAAGCGGACGAAAAAAATTTATAGATAAATATGTGGATTATCCGATTGCAATTTTTCCGTTTGAAAAAAATATTTTTGAGAAAACTCTCTATTTTGGAAATCCACTTTTAGAACAAATCTCATATTTTCGAGAAGAGCCAGTTGAAAACGGAATAGTTTCTTTTCTTGCAGGTAGTCGAAAAAGTGAAATCAAAAACTTGATGCCAACTTTTAGAGAATTGGCAAAAGAGTTTTCATGCGAAAAACGACTTGTTGTTCCACCACATTTAGATTTGGAAATCTACGGAGATATTTCTGATTTTAAAATCTATCGAAATAGTGAAGAGGCTCTAAAAAACTCTGAATTTGCTTATATTTGTAGCGGAACAGCGACACTTGAATCCGCAATTATGGGAGTTCCATTTGCACTTGTTTTTAAGACCTCATCGCTAGAATACTCAATTGGTCGGAAATTTGTAAAACTGAAATATGTAGGATTGGCAAATATTATTTTTGATAAATTAGGAATTTGCGGAGAATTTCATTCAGAACATTTGCAAAATTTAAAAATCAAAGAATTGATACATGAATTTAAGAATAGCAATCCAAAAAAATTTATCTCAAACTCAAAAATCTTGAGAAAATTACTAAATGGAAATCCATCAAAAGAGATTCGGGAGATAATTTTTGGAAAGAGTTGAAAAAAGTTTTTCTCGTTCAAGTTCTAATTATGAGCAAGAGGCATTTCTACAAAATGAAATTTCTAAAAAACTTTTAAATGAAATTTCAGGGAATTTTAAAAATGTTCTTGACTTAGGTTGCGGAACAGGGTTTATTTGCAAAAATAGAGAATTCACTTTTGAAAATTTTCTTGGAATTGATATTTCCCCAAACATGCTAGAACTTCATCCAAAAAGTGATAATTGCAAAACAGAAATCAGCGATTTTGACTCTTTTTCTGATTTCCAAAATTTTGACTTGATAATCTCTTCGTCATCTCTTCAGTGGAGTAAAAATTTAAAAGCGATTTTTGAGAAATTTGAAAATCTGGATTCTGCAATTCATTTAGCTATTTTTACAAATAGAACTTTTATTGAATTGCAAAATGAGCTAGAAATAGTTTCCCCGATTCCTGCACTTGCGGAAATTTTGAATTTTGCAAAGAATTTTTCATACAGGGTTGAAAAGGGTGTTTTGGAATTCTCATCTTCAAAAGAGCTATTAGAATATATTCGGAAAAGTGGAGTTTCTGGAGGTTGGAATCTCTCAAAAATTGGCAAACTCAAAAAAATGTTAAATCGCGATGAGGTCAAGAAACTATCTTTTGAAATTGTATATTTGCAAAAAAGCTAATTTAAATATAGAAGTTCGCCCAATTTTGGAGTTTTCACATTTAGATTTCTCTCTTTTGCCTCTTTTAAAAAAAGTTCCATTGGTTCAGCGAGAGGTTCATCACTCAATTTAAAAGTTCTATAATGCATTGGAATTGCAAAATTGACTCCTAAATCTAGAGAGGATTGCACAGCCTCCATTGGGTTTATATGATTACTTTTCATGATTTTTTCTGGCTTGTATGCACCGATTGGAATAAGGACAATATCTACCCTTTCGCTATTTCCAATCATTTTAAAATGATCGCTGTAAGATGTGTCTCCCGCAAAATAGATATTCTCAACTAAAAAACTTCCCCAAAGCGATCTATTTAAATCAAAAGCACCTCGCCGTCCCCAATGTTTAGCGGGTAAAAATTTTATCTTTAAATTATCATTTAAACTCTCAAACCAATCTAATTCAAAAACATTTTCAAATTTTTGGAGATATTTTTTTATTCCAAGAGGAACAAGAATTTTTGGGTTTGAAAATTTGGAAATTGACCTCATCGAACGAATATCAAGATGATCATAATGAGAGTGTGAAATGAGAACATAATCTATTTTTGGCAAATCTGAAACTTGGTAAGGGGTTGACGAAATCCTCTTGTGCAGAGGAACATCACCAAAAACTGGATCAGTTAAAACTCGTTTCCCAGAAATTTGAATTAAAAAAGTTGAATGCCCAAGCCAAACAATATAATCTTTTTTAGTTTTTAGCTTTTCAGTTTCAATCTTTTTTTCCAATTGGAAATTTTCTCTTTTTTTTCCTCTTGTCTCAAATTTCCATTTTAAAATATCCCGAAAAGAGATATTTTTAAAACCGTCATATTTTGAGTGGAAACGACCATTTTTTTTATAATAAAATTTTTCATCCATCTTAGAAAGTGCCTCTCTTTAAAGTAGAAATTTAATATTTGAGTTTAGCGAAAAGCTGTCGGAAAAACCCGACAGAATTTTAAGAATAGGTCTCTTTTATAAGAGGAAGTTTTGAATGCTTTGCACTTTCTGGTTGAATTACTGAATGATTTATTCCAAATTCAAAAAGAATTTTTTCAATTTTATCAATTAAATCATCAATATTTTGTAGCGAAAGTTCATCTTTAACAACGATATGAGCATAGAAAAAAGAGTGATTTTGAGATGGTTCAAGAACATGAACATCATGAATCGACTCGACCTCATCAAATTCCAAAACTTTTTTCTCAATTTTAGAAGCATCGATTGAATGATTTAAATCCATAAGTGAGAAGAAACTTCGTCGTAAAAGCGGAAGTGAAGAGTAAATTATGTAAATTGAAAAGATAAGCGAAAGAATTTTATCAACAATAAAAATTCCAAAGAAGTAAATAACAAGTCCGCCAACAATTACTGAAAAAGACAAAAGAGAATCTGCTAGAAAATGCAAATATGCGGAACGAATATTTAAATCTTTTTTTCCTTTTTGTAGAGTTAGAAGAAGATAAGCACTTATTCCATTTGCAAAAAGTGCAATTGTTGCAACCAAAATCATCGCAGAGCCATCGACTGCTTCACTCTGAGAAAAAAGAGCAACAACTGTTTCATAAAGTAGAAAAAGCATTGTCAGAATTAAAAGTAGAGAATTGACAAAAGTTGCCATCATCTCGCTACGAATATATCCATAACTGTTCCGAATTGTCGGCGATTTTTTTGCAAAGAGTGTTGCTATAAACGAGATAATAACCGCAACAATATCGCCAAGATTGTGAAAGGCATCTGTTATTAGAGCTATTGAGTTTGAAACAACTCCAAAAGCGATTTCAAATCCAACAATGACAAAATTTAGAACAATGATAGCCCAGAATTTACTATTATTACTCACAGCTCTGAAAAGTTCCTAAGAATTTTCAAACCATTTTCATGGCTCTTTTCTGGATGAGGTTGAAAACCAAAAATATTTTCTCTATTTACCGAGCTTGTAAATTCAATTCCATACTCTGTTTTTCCGAGAACAAACTCCTCTTTCGTCTCAACATAATATGAATGGACAAAATAGAGATAAGGGTCTTTTAAACCTTTAAAAAGAGTTTTATTATCAGTGTGATGGACTCTATTCCAGCCCATGTGAGGGATTTTTAAATTCATCTCTTTAAATCGCTTTACTTTTCCGTTAATAAGACTAAGACCTTTGTGATTTCCAAACTCTTCACTCTCTTCAAAAAGTAATTGCATTCCAAGACAAATTCCAAGCATATACTTTCCACTTTGTGAAAATTCTAAAACAGCTTTATCCATGCCAGTCTCTTTTAAATGCTCAATTGCACTACCAAAAGCACCAACACCTGGGAGTAAGATTTTGTCGTAATTTTTTAGTTTTTCTGGATCAGTTTCAATGGTTGCATTGACTCCAATTTTCTGAAAAGCATTATAAACACTTGCGAGATTTCCGACATTATAATTAACAATACCGACTTTCATAAAAGTCTCCTTTTTTTTGAAAAATTTTCCGAAATAGTATCTTTTGTGAAATTTAAATTAGATGTTTTTGGATTAAAGTCAAATCTTTTTCATCGATAACTATATTTGCCTCTTTTTTTAAAACCTCTTTTCCGACAAAGGCAACTCGATAATCTGCATGAGCGAACATACTTAAATCATTTGCACCATCTCCAACAACAAGGGTATTTTTTCTATCTGTTCCGAGTAAGTTTTGTAATCTAACGATGAGGTCGCCTTTACTACTCCCAAACATCATTTCTCCACCAACTTGTCCAGTTAAAACTCCATTTTTGCTGTGTAGAGTGTTTGAGAAATCAGCATCGAGTCCTAAAACATCTTTTGCATGTGAAGTTGCACAACGAAAACCACCGCTAAAACAGACAACAGTAGCACCATTCTCTTTTAAAAATGAGACAATCTCTTTTGCACCTTTCATAAGTGGTAGGTTTTTTGCAATTTCAACAACTTTATCACTAGATAAACCCTCTAAAAGAGAGACTCTTTTTGTCAAACTCTCAAAAAAATCTGCTTCTCCATTCATTGCCAATTCTGTGATTTTTGCGACTTCATCACTAATTCCTAACTCTTCAGCAAAAAAGTCAATTGTCTCTCCATCCATGAGAGTTGAATCAAAATCAAATACTGCTAATTTTATATCTTTCACTTTATTCCCTATTTTGTTTAAATATATTCTATTTTATCAAAAAATCATTTCAGAACTTATATAATTTTTAATTATTACTATCAAAGTTTCCATCTCTTTTTTGTGTTAAAATCGCAATTCACTACACAAATAAAGAGAAAATTTAATGTTTGATTTTGGTTTTTTTGAATTTGTTGTTATTTCTGTTTTAGCTGTTCTTGTTCTTGGACCAGAAAAACTGCCTGAAACACTTGCAACAATCTACAAATTTATTAGAAAAATTAAAAACTTTGTTTTGAATACCCAAAAAAGTATTGAAAAAGAGTTAGAGTTGGAAGATATTAAAAATGAGTTGATGAAGCAAAAAGATGAGCTTTCCATGCAACGACAGCAATATGAAGAGCTGATGAATCGCACAATTGCAAATCCGATAAACGAGGAGATTTCACAAGTCAAAAAACTTGAAAGTGAAACAAAAAAAGAGATTACAATGAAACGGCGAGATAGTGCAAAAGAGGAATTACACAAAATAATTAGCGGAGATAAGTCATGATTGATCTGAATTGTTCGACTCTTGAAGAGTTAGAAAATATTGAAAATGACGACCGACCTTTTGCATCGCTCCGACCTCATCTCCACGAAATTAAATGTCGGCTAAAAATTGTCTCAATTCTTTTTGTAATTTTCTTTGCAATCTCTTTTTGGCAATATTCACCAATTCTTGATTGGATTGTCGAACCTCTTCAAGATGCTTTAAGTGTTGCAAAAGAGACAACAGCAAATGGTCTCGATGGAAAAGTTACAACACACCAAGTAGCAGGAACATTTTTTGTAATTTTGAAAGTGGCATTTTTTGCAACTTTTATTCTTCTGATTCCTGTTTTTCTTTGGCACGGGTGGGGTTTTATTGCACCTGGTCTAAATGAAAAAGAGAAAAAATTTACTTTTCCGCTTGTTGTTGGTGGAACATTTATGTTTGCTGTTGGAATTCTTTTTGCTTACTATATTGTTATGCCGTTTGGATTTGAGTTTCTGATTCTTTTTGGTTCAGAAAAATTTGTTCCATATATCGATATTGAAAATTATGTTGGATTTTTTACTAAATTTGGAATTGGTTTTGGGATTGCTTTTCAGTTGCCTGTAATTATTTTCTTTTTAGCACATCTCGGTTTTGTTACCGACAAAGATTTAAAAGATTTTTTCAAGTATGCAATTTTGATTATTTTTATTATTTCTGCGATTTTAACTCCGCCAGATGTCTTGACACAACTTTTAATGGCTGGACCAATGACCTTGCTTTACGGAATCTCAATTCTTATCGCAAAAACCATTAATCCATTTAAAAAAGATGAATAATCTTGTTCGGGAGAAATTCCCGAGCTTAAATTACCATTTCTTATTATTTTTCTATCACTTCTAATTTATCAAAAGCATTTTTTAATTCATCAAAAGATTTTATCCAGCCAACATTTATTGCAAAACCGAGAGTTTTTAACCATTCGGCACTATTTTCTTGAACAAGTGTGTCATGCTCTTTTTCGTTATAGCCTTTTGTTGAAAGAATTGAGAGTTTTCTACGAATTGCTAGAGAAACTTGGATATAAATTCCAGTGTTGTTTTTCTCTTTTCGGTCTGGCAAAGTATCAACGAGTTTATTGAACTCTTTGAAAGAATCTCCACCGATATCTCTCCAAAAAAGAATTTTTTGATTTATAAAAACATCAATCATTTAAACTCGATTCCAAATTTTTTCAACAATATCTAAAGAATTTTTTAACTCGCTTTTGTAGAAAAGTAGCGAAATCTTTTTGAGTCAATCTAGGAAATTGTATTAAAGTCGGATTCCTCCGACAAAATCTACTCGAACCACCAATAGCTAAAACCTAAATCGTAAGGTGGTGAATTTTTTGGGCGGTGGATTCGATTCCAATATGCCACCCGAAATTTATCAATATGCCACTGCGGAATTACATAAAAATTTGTCAAAAGTTCCCTATCAAGTTTAAATACAGAATTTTTTAGCTCTTCCAAATTTTTCGCACTTTTAATTTTTCCAATTAGAAAATCGACTATTTTATTATTTACTCCCGCAATATTTTGACTCCCTTCCACATTTGCGAGAGATGAGTGCCAAAAACTAAATTGCTCACCACCAATTAAAAGTGGTTGGCTACGACTAGAGACAATCATTTCAAAATCATGTTTTTTCACTCTCTCAATATATTGAGAAATATCAACAACTTTAATTTCAAGATCAATTCCAAGTTTTGCTAAATTTCTTTTGAAAGGTAGTGTAATTCTTACAAAACCTTGAGAATAAAGAAGAACTTCAAATTTCACTCTTTCACCATTTTTAAAAAATAACTTTCCGTCTTTGAGATAACAACCAGCACTTTTTAGCGACCTCATCGCCGAACGAAGAGATGGACGAATTTGATAACTTCCCCCTGCAATAGGCATTTTGAATTTGCCTGAGTCAAAAATGGAATTCGCAAAAAAACTATTGCTTCTTGTGTATTGACCATAGAAAAGATTTTGGTTTGCCCACTCAAAATCGAAAGCTAAAGCAATTCCTCTTCTAACTCTCCAATTGCTAAATTTTGAGAGTCGAGAGTTGAAAAAATATCCTTGCATTCCTTGTGGAACACGATTTTTAATCTCTTCAACTACAAATCTCTCATCTAAATCACCATAAGCTGTTGCCCAATTTTTCGACATGTTCTCAAGTCTAAAGTGGTAATTTCGGGATTTAAAAGCTTCAAAAAGAACATTTTCATCTCGGTAATATTCGTAAGTGATAGAGTCAAAATTATTTTTTCCACGATTTGGCAAGATATTTTCACCCCAATAGTCTTTTCTTCTCTCAAATTTCACAAATTTTCCGCTCTCAAATTTCTCAATTTTATAAGCACCACTACCAATTGGAATTCCATCTCCCCAATTCTCACTTTTTGGAAAAATTAGCATCTCCCCAATTGTTGCGATGAGGTCTCGGCTCGAATCTTCTGAAAGAGTAAATTCAATTTTCCGTTCATTTAAAATTTCTATATTTTCAATTCCCTTTAGGTGGGCTTTATAAATTGGCGACCCTTTTTCTAATAGAGTCTTAAAAGCAAATTCAACATCAGTCGCCAAAACAGATTTCCCATTTGAGAATTTTGCATCTTCTGAAATCGTAAAAACTACACTTTTCCAATCTTCTGAAATCTCTGTATCTTTTGCTAAAAGTCCATAATATGATGCAACCTCATCATCAGACTTAACAACGAGCGAATCGTAAATAAGATCTATTCCGTCGGCAGAATTTCCCTTTAAAATAAACGGATTTAGCGAGTCAAAAGTTCCTCCAACTCCCAATTTTATATCTCCGCCTTTTTGTGCTTTCTCATTTGCATACTCAAAAGTAGAACTTTCTAAATATTTTGGTTCTCCCAAAAGCGAAAATGAGTAGCCTGAAAAAAGTAGAGTTGGTAAAAGTAAAATTCGTAAAATCAATTCTTTTCTTTTTGAAATGAATTTTATCAAATGGAGCGAGAAAACTCCTTGCTCAAGAACTTGTAGAGAGTTCTAGCTATTAGTTGGGTATTTCACCAGGTAGAAATTTTTCTTTTCGAGAAATCTATATAAATTTTTTCCATTTGTTAAAATTCCGAGAAAAGGGAAATATTGAGATTTTCACGATCTTTCATTGTTACATCAAAAGAGAGTCCAAGCGATGCGACACTACCAAGCCACTCACTACTAATCCGAGGTGGTTATATAAATGGTGTTGCAAGTGGGCTTTACAATTTCTTACCACTTGGAAAAATAGCACTCGAAAATATTAGAAAAGTTGTAAAAGAGGAATTAGACAAAGCGGGATGTTCAGAAGTTGAACTCTCATTTGTTACTCCAGCAGAAATGTGGGAAGAGAGTGGGCGACTACAAAAATTTGGAGATGAATTACTCCGATTTAAAGATAGAAAAGATAATTTATTTGTGCTTGGTCCAACTCATGAAGAGATGATGGTAAATCTTGTAAAAAATAGAATTACAAGCTACAAGCAACTTCCACAAAATTTATATCAAATAAAAACAAAATTCCGAGATGAAGCAAGACCAAGATTTGGACTTATGCGAGGTCGAGAATTTTTGATGAAAGATGGATACTCATTTCATGCGACTGAAGAAGATATGAAACGAGAATTTGAATTGATGGAAGAGACATATTCTAAAATTTTGATGAGACTCGAATTGGATTTTCGAGTTGTTGATGCGGATTCTGGAGTAATTGGTGGTAGCGGAAGCAAGGAATTTATGGTTCTTGCCGATTCTGGTGAAGATACACTTGTTGTTTGTCGGCACTGTTCATATGGTGCAAATATCGAAACGGCAAAAAGAAAAAAACCAAAAACTCCAAAAAATGAGCCAGAAATGGAGATGAAATTTACAAAATTCAAAACTCCAGATATGAAAAAAATTGAAGATTTAGCAAACTTCTTTAGAATTGAGAAATATTTTTTTATAAAAGCAGTTGTAAAAAAAGCAATTTTTGAAGATAGTGAAGAGGTTGTAATATTCTTTTTACGAGGTTCTGACGAACTTGAAGAGACAAAAGCTAAAAATTCGATTGGTGCTTTGGAATTAGAAGATATTTCTGAAGAAGAAATTTCAAATGCGGAATTAGTTGCGGGATTTGTTGGACCAGTTGAGTTGAATTCAAAATTCACAATTGTGTTTGATGAAGATTTGCGAAATGCTGAAAATATGATTTGTGGTGCAAATGAAGTGGATTATCACTACATTGGTGTAAATTTGAAAGATTTAGCCCCAAACACAACTTTCGCCGACCTCATCGCAGTTCAAGAGGGAGACCACTGTCCGCATTGTGGAAAAAGTTTGGAATATAAAAAAGGGATAGAAGTTGGACATATTTTCCAACTCGGCACACAATATTCGGAAAAACTTGATGCAAATTTCTTAGATCAAAATGGAAAAAGCAGACCTTTTGTTATGGGAACTTATGGAATTGGTGTGAGTCGTCTTCTTGCAGGAATTGTTGAACAACACCATGATGATTTGGGAATGGTTCTACCGCCACTTGTCTCTCCGTATCTTGTAAATATTCTGGTTTCAAATGTAAAAAATAGCGATGAGGTAGAATTTGGCGAATATCTGTATCAGCATCTACAAGAAAATGGTGTTTCCGCAATTCTTGACGACCGAAAAGACCGTTTTGGATTTAAAATTAAAGATGCGGAACTAATTGGTTTCCCTCTCACTGTTATTATTGGAAAATCTCTAAAAGATGGTGAAGTTGAACTTTACTATCGAAAAGAGAAGCGAAAAGAGAAAGTTTCTAAAGATGAAGCACTCAAACTACTTTTAAGCCACGGAGCAACTCTATGATTTTAGAACACGAAATTCCAAAAGATTCCAAAGTATATTTTGGTGAAATTGCAAAACGAAAACGAGAACTTGAAAATATTTCCGCAAATCTATTTTCTGAAAATGGTTTCACTGAAATTGTTACTCCAACTTTTTCGTATCATCAAACCTCATCGCTACCTTTGAAAAATCTGATTCAGCTCTCCGACTACAAAAATAACCCGATGACTCTTCGAGCAGATAATACGACTTCACTTTTTCACATCACTCAAAAGCGACTCGGTCGAAATAGTTCAAATACAAAATGGTTTTACATCCAGCCTGTTTTCCGTTATCCGTCAAGCGAAAGCTATCAAATTGGTGCGGAAATTATTGACGAAACTGATTTAGAAAAAGTTTTGAATCTCAATTTAGAAATTTTCAAAAATTTTAAACTGGAATCAACTTTACAAATCTCAAATATTGAAATTCCACGACTTATTGCAAATCACTTAAATATTGATATTTCACTTTTCAAAAACATCGAAATTAAGAAAATTCTTGATTTAAAAATTGATTGGTTGAGCGAACTTCTCTATTTGGAAAAAGCTGAAGATATTTCTAAAGTAAAATCACTTTTACCTGATTTTTTAATTGAACCAATGGAAAAAATTGAGAATCTTGTTAAAAATCTTGAACACAAAAATTTGATAATTTCTCCGCTTTACTACACAAAAATGGAATATTACAACTCTGTTTATTTCAGAATTTTCCACAAAAATAGTGTTTTCTCTCGAGGCGGTTCTTACACACTCGATGAAATCAATTCTGTTGGTTTCTCAATTTATCTCGATGAGGTTTTAGGAGAAGAGATTTGACAACTTATAGAGTTTTAATCCAAACAAAAGATGAACGGGGTCTTGTTTCTAAAGTTTCACAACTTTTTTCAGAAATGAGTCTAAATATTATTTCAAATAATGAGTTTGTCGATTCTGAAGAGGCTCTTTTTTTTATGCGAAGTGAAATTGCTGGTGAAAATTGTGATGTCAAAAAATTAGAAAATGGGTTGCGGGAAATTCTTCCGCGATTTTCTCAAATTCAAATCGTTGATTCATCAAAAAGGAAAAAAATTGTAATTCTTGTTACAAAAGAGAGTCATTGTCTTGGCGATATTTTGATGAGAACTTATGATGATGAATTGCATTCTGACATTGTTGGAGTTTTTGGAAACTACGACAACTTAAAATTGCTAGTTGAAAAATTTGATATTCAGTTTGAAACTATTTCTCATGTAAATTTGGACCGAGAAAGTCATGCGAAAATCATGAAAAGAGAAATCAAAAAGTTGGAATTCGACTACATTGTTCTTGCAAAATATATGAGAATTTTACCACCCTCTTTTGTGCGGGAATTCAAACACAAAATTATAAATATTCACCACTCATTTTTACCTGCATTTATTGGTGCAAATCCGTACAAACAGGCTTACGAACGGGGTGTGAAAATTATTGGTGCGACTGCTCATTTTGTTACTGATGATTTAGATGAAGGTCCAATTATCGGGCAGAGTATTACACAAGTTGATCACACTTATAGTTGGAAAGATATGCAAAAAGCAGGGCGAGATATTGAGAAAATTGTTCTCTCAAAAGCATTAAAACTTGTGCTTGACGATCGAGTTATGCTTTACAATAATCGGACGGTTATTTTTTAGATGTTTGAGAAATTTTTAGAGGAGAGAATTCCAGAAGTTTCTGGATTTCACCCGCATTTTGAGAAAGCTTTAAAATCGATTCTGCTTTCGGGCGGGAAAAGATTTCGTCCGCAACTAATTTTTGCAGTTGTGGAAGCACTCCAGCCAAGACTTTTGAAAAATTCGTATCATGTCGCTTTTGGGATTGAGGCACTTCACACATATTCGCTTGTGCATGATGACTTACCTGCAATGGACGATGCGGATTTACGGCGGGGAGTTGAGACACTTCACAAAACCTACGATGAGGTTACCGCAATTCTTGTCGGAGATGCACTAAATACTCTCGCATTTGAAATTATTTCGGAATCTCCTTTTCGTGATGATGTTCGAGTGAAATTGATTCGGAGTTTGGCAAAAAATGGTGGTTTAAATGGAATGGTAATTGGTCAGGCGATTGATTGTCATTTTGAAAACAGGAAACTACCAAAAGAGCAAATCGAATTTTTGCATATTCACAAAACGGGAAAATTGATCGCTTCAGCTCTTCAAATGGGTGCAATTATTTCAGACCGACAGGATTTAGAAGAACCGCTGTTTGATTTAGGAATTTCAGTTGGTCTGCTTTTTCAAATTCAAGATGATATTCTTGATGTGATTGAGAGTGAAGAGGAATCTGGAAAAACAGCAAATCGAGATGAAGATAAAAATAGTTTTGTTACGGTTCTAGGTTTAGAGAAATCACTTGAGGAAGCGGAGAAGTTAGCTCAAAAAGTGAATTCTGAATTAGAGAATTTTCCAAAAGAACTCCAAATGAGTCTTAAAAAGTTGCTAGAAAAATATCTTTACAGACATCGAAGATAATTAGAGTTTTATTTACATTTTTGATAGAATATTATAATAATAATTATATAATATATAAGGATAAATTTTGAATAGATTCATTTTACTGTTTTTAACTTCAATTGCTCTTTTTGCGGGAGATTATGAAGATATTGAGTGGGAGCTTGACTATAAAGATGCAACAAAAGTTGCAAACTATCAAAAAAAGCCAATTATGGTTTTAATTACAACAAAGCGGTGCAAGTGGTGTAAAAAGATGAAGCATAAAACTCTTAGTGATGATTCAGTTATTAATCGTTTGAATGAGAATTTTGTTACTGTTGAAGTTACACGACGGGAAGATGATTATCCATACAAAGAGTTAAGAGCAAGAGCAGTTCCAACAATCTATTTTCTTTCAGCAGAGGGAAAAAAGATCATGCGACCAGTTATGGGATATTGGAATGTTGAAAATTTCATGTCTTATATTGGAAAAGCAGAAAAAGAGGCGATGAGGTCAGCAAAATGATAATTTACGGAAAACAACCTATTCTCTATCTTCTTAAAAATCATAGAGATAAAATTGAGAAAATCTTTCTCTCAAAAGAGATTGACAAAAAAATCTTTCACCAAATTAAAGATATTCCAATTGAGAGAGTTGATACAAAAAAAGCTCAAGGAATGGCAAGAGGCGGAAATCATCAAGGTTTTTTAGCTCAAGTCAAAGAGATTGAAACTCTCTTTTATGGAGATTTAATTAAGAAAAATAGTTTCGTCTTGATTCTTCATGGTGTTACAGATGTTGGAAATATTGGTGGAATTATCCGAACGGCATATTCTTTAGGAGTTGAAGGAGTTATTATTTCTGGAATTCAAAATATCTCTTTTTCAGGAATTGCAAGAAGTAGTTCAGGAGCTGTTTTTGATATGCCTCTCTCAATTCACAAAAATATTCTTGATATTTTAAATGAAGCAAAACAGATCGGTTTTAAAACCTACGGTGCTTCTGCTGATGGAACTGATGTTAGAGAAGTTGAATTCCCAGAAAAAAGAGTTCTCGTTGTTGGTAGCGAGGGTGAAGGAATTCCAAATCGTATTTTAAAATCACTCAATAAAAAAGTTGCTGTTTCAATGGAGAGAGATTTTGACTCCTTAAATGTTAGTGTTGCAACTGGTATTTTAATTGACAGGATGAGAGTGTGAAAAAAATCTTTGCAACAATTTTTCTGTCTCAAACTCTCCTTTTTGGGGAGGGTGAAGTTCTTGCAAAAGTAAAAAACCTCATCGATATTGAGACATATCAAACACACTTTAAACTAATTAGCAAACTTTTTGCGGATGAGAGAAGATATTTAAAAAATGGTGAATTAGAAGTTGTTCCCATTTTGCAAAAATTGAAAAACGAGGGGATTTTAAATCTCCAACTATTCTCTCCAGAAACGATTGAAATTACTTTTAAAGGAGAGGGAAATCCAACCTTTTTAATTAAAATCGCATCAAATTCGCTTGAGGAATCTGGTTATTTTAAATACAGAATTTCTAAAGTTAAAAAAGATAAAGATGGTTTCATCTTTTCTGTAAATTTTCCATCTGCACATATTCCTGACCCAACAATTATTGGGGCTTCTCTTCAAAAAAGAGGTGCAAAAATTTTAGATGTTTCCCGAACTAACAATTTCTCTTGGAATTACGAAATAGATTTAAAAAACTACACGGAAGCTCTTCTAATTGGTTGGGACAAAAAGATAGATTTAGGAAGACCAAGAGGCGATTATTGGTTGAAATTTGAGAAAGAGGGAATTCTTGAAATTATTTCACGAGGAAATGACTGGTTTCCTGAAATTTTTCTTTATGACGAAAATCTCAACCTTGTAAAAGTCTTTAAAAAAGATGGAAAAAAAATAAAACTTCGTTTAAAAATCTCAAATAATATAAAATATGTCAAAGTTTCGGACATCTACCATTTGCACAATATTAAAAATGGATTGTCTGTTTATTTTGAAAAAATACGAAGATAAGGATTTTTCTTGAAAAAAGTTGTCGCATATTTAACAACTGGTTATCCAGATAAGCAATTTACAAAAGATTTGATTTTTGAACTTTCCCAACACATTGACACTTTAGAGCTTGGAATTCCATTTTCCGATCCTGTTGCTGATGGCGAAACAATTGAAAAAGCGAATCTACTTGCACTTAAAAATGATGTTAGATTTCATGATGTTTTAGATGTTGCAAGAGATGTTGAAATGCCGACTTATATAATGGGATATTTTAACTCATTTTATAACCGTGGAATCGATAATATTTTTAAGGAACTAAACAAAAATGCGATTTCTGGTGCAATCATTCCAGATTTACCACATGAAGAATCTAAAATATATCTGCCAGAGTTTGAAGCAAATTATCTTGATTTAATTCCATTTGTTGCACCAACTGACGGAAAAGAGAGAATTTCTGAAATTTTGAAAAATAGGAGAACTCGTTTTATCTATCTTGTCGCATATGCTGGAATTACAGGTAGCGGAAAAAGTGAAGATTTAAATCGTGTAATCGCAGATATTAAATCAGTTTCAAAATGTGATCTTTTTGTTGGTTTCGGTGTAAATGAATTGACGGCAAAAGAAAAAAGTCAAAATGTTGATGGTGTTATTGTTGGTAGTGCTTTTGTTAAACACTTATTAGACAAATCTACTTCACATAGCGAAAAAATTTCGCGAATTGTTAATAGTGCAAGAATTATTCGGGAGGAGATAAATAGTTGAAAAGAGCAATTTTACTTTTAAATATGGGCGGTGCAAATTCTAAAGATGATGTAGAGGTTTTTCTTTGGAATATGTTTAATGACAAGCGAATTATGACTGTCAAATATTCATTTCTTCGTTCAATGATTGCAAAATTTATTATCTGGTCTCGGTCAAGTGGTTCAAAAAAGAATTTGGATCTTCTTGGTGGGAAATCTCCACTTCTCTCAAATACAAAGAAACTTCTAAAAAAGTTGAATCGAAAAGATCGAGTTGAAGCAGTTATGCGATACACATCACCGTTTTCAACAGATATTTTGCCAAAGTTGAAAGAGGATGGAATTGAGAAATTGATTCTTTTCCCACTCTATCCGCAATATTCAACAACAACGACACTTTCAAGTTTTGAAGACATTTATGAGAAATTGGCGGAAATGAACTGGGGCGATGTCTCAATTTGCACAATTAAACCATACTACAACGATCCAAATTTTCTCGACCTCATCGCAAAAGCGATTAAAAAAGAGGTTTCAGACCCGAGCGATACAAATTTGATTTTTTCAGCTCACTCACTACCACAAAAAATTATTGATGCGGGTGATCCATATTTGGAACATGTTGAAAAACAGGTAGAGGAACTTAAAAAAATTCTTCCGCAATTCAAGTCCGTTCATCTAGCTTTTCAATCAAAACTTGGACCAGTCAAATGGTTAGAACCTGCACTTGACAAAAAAATCCATGAATTTAAAGATGAAAAAGTTGTCGTTTATCCAATCTCATTTACAATTGATAATGTTGAAACAGATTTTGAACTTGACATTGAATATCGTGAAGAGGCTGAAAAAATTGGACTCAAAGAGTATAAAGTTGTGAAAGTACAAAATGATTCAGAAGAGTTTGTTCAGTATATTTTAAATAAAATTTCTGAGGAATCTTAGAATTCAATTTTGCAAAAGTTTGAAAAGTATCTAAAGTCTTTGCCAAAAAAAGATAAGTTTCTTCTTTATGGAATTATCTTTTTAGGCACTCCACTTATTTTTTACCAAACTCTTTTTCTAGCTTCAGAAAATAGTCTTAAAGAGATGGAAACAAAATTGAGGTTTAGACAAACTGAAATACGAAAATTTTCTGAAAATATTCCAATTGACCAAAATCTAATAGAGATGAATATTCAGAAAAAGAGAGATGATCTTTTAAAATTGAGGAATAGAAATCTTTTTCTGTCTGAAGAGATGAAAAAAATTCCAAAAAAATCGAGTCTCTCTCAAGCACTTTTAGATATTTATCAAAAAGGCGATGAGGTCGGAATTCAGATTTTAAGAGCAGATATTTTTGAGAGTGGAATTGAGTTGGTTTTTATTTCAACTTTTCAAAACTCTCTCTTTTTTATGAACTATTTTGAGAGAAAAAATATTTTTAAGATAGAAAATCTAAAAATTGAGAAGAGCGGAGAAGAGGTTTTAACATCTCTTCTTATTCAACTATTTTAAATCTCGAACACAAAGAACCGAACCTTCACGATTGAGTAAATTCCAACCTACTGAAGATGTTTGGTAATTATAAATCCAAGAATTTTTTTCGTTGTATGTTGTTCCGCTCCAATACCACTCGTCTTTAATTGCGGAGATTCGTTTTTGATTTGATGCAATTTTTCGGAACTCATTTTTTGTTGGAATTCGCCAATCTTCAAAATTTAAAGCTTTCAACTTTTCACAATATTCACAAGCATCTTTCCAAACAAGTTTTTCAGTTGAGACATCATTTAGAATCATCAAACTTCCAATCATGACAGTATTTGAAGTAATTTCAAGCATTCTTTCTCTCTTCTCTTCAGCCTTAACAAATGCGAGTGGATCAAAATCTTTTGCACAAAACTCACCTTCTCCAACTTTTGCAGAAATATCAGATATAAGGAGTCTCTCAATCTTTTTATAAATTGGTTTATTCTCAATAACATCAACTATTTTGTATTCCTGTTTTTTTGCAAAAACATCAACTGTTTGGTATTTTGGAACTTCTTCTAAAATATCAACCGTCTTATATTTCTGCTTTTTCTCAAAAACATCAACAGTTTTATATTTTGGTTTCTTGTCAAAAGTTGAAGAACCAACAAGAATCTGTTTCTGTCCAACAACAACTTTTTCAAAACCGTCAGGTATTTTTTTTGTTCCTGTTTTTACAAGTTTTGTCCCGTTTTGAATTTTCTTTGTTCCATTTTTAATAATTTTATATCCATGAGGAACTTTTTTTGTACCAGTTTTGACCTTTTCGTATCCAACTCTAATTTTTTGATACTTTTTTTGAAAGTGAAAATTGAAAGATTTTACATTTTCCTCAAAATCATCAATTCTATTCTCTGGAACTTCCACTTTAAAATCTCCGCTGAAAACATTATTTATATAGGATACTCGAAACTCGTTAGCAACATAATCATAAATCATTTCTATTTGCTGTTTTCCAAGATACGAACTTAAAATATGCGG